>CAYPLT010000042.1:1013-9103 GCA_964411695.1 uncultured Candidatus Soleaferrea sp. | reverse complement strand
TTATAGTATAGAGAATGTTTCTCAAGTGCAGGATAAAAATGGAGAATGGCGACCTATAGATTCAGACAAAGATCCTACGGTAATTCTATTACACTATCCATCAATCCTTGAAGATACGATTAGTTATATTCCTCCACGTGTAAAGATTGAGATAAGTTGTCTTTCAATGGATGAACCTACGGAGTTTCGGCAGATTCGCTCTCTAATAGGTGAAAGTTTTGATGGCGAAGATACCGATGCCGAGAGTTTTGTTAGGACGGTAGTTCCCACTCGCACATTCCTTGAGAAGTTATTTCTTTTGGCAGAAGAATTCCAAAAAGAAAAACCACGGAGCGTCCGAATGTCACGACATCTATATGACTTGGAAAAACTGATGGATACGGAGTATGGAAAAGAAGCCTTGTCGAATAGAGAACTATATGATGCCATTGTTGAGCATCGTAAAGCTTACTATGCTTTGAAGTATGTAAACTATGATCTACATTCCCCATCAACCATCAACTTTACGATACCAGAATCGGCGATGGAGGCATGGCAAGATGATTATGCCGACATGAGGCGATTCTTCATTTATGGTGAATCATTAGAGTTTTGTGCACTTATACAGAAAATGAAAGAGTTGCAAGAAAGATTGAGGATTATGTAAAGAGTCCAACCACCGAACGGTTTAGCGTCAAATTACCGAAAAAATAAAATCAAACTTGTTGGAAATTTTCAATAAAATGCCTATCGCCACTCTGAAGATGGGGCTTACATAGTTCCGATGGGATTTTGAAGCAATAACATAGCAACAATTAGTATTAGTATGACAAGTAAAAGTTTCTTTAAATATATCAACTCAAATCTTTGGAGTTATTTGTTGATAACCACTATTATAATCTCATTTTTTATCTTTGGAGATTTTTGGAAGTTTTGTATAGACACCCTATGGGTAGATCCAATAGTTTCTCAATTTATAGGTAATGAATGGTGGATAATATCCATATGCTCACTATTCATTGTCGCCTATTATAGTAAAGAATTTTACTTTAGTGAACTTCTAAATATAAATAGAGTCAAATGTCTTTTAATGTTTGTAACCATATATCTTTTTTGTTTCTTTTCTGAAGAATGGGAATACTCATTAATAATATCAGGAAATCAATATACAGCGTGGACTAATGTTTTTTATCCTACTACCTATTATTGGCGAAGTAATTTTATTTATTGGGATAAGAAATAAAAGCAAGTCAAATATTGTTCAAAAAACGCCATCATTAGAAATTGAGAAAGTATACAATATAGAAGATTCGTACCAACGAAACAAATTATATATTACCACATATAAAACCTTAGAAAATTGCTTTTATTCGGAATGCAGTTTTGCCATCTCTATTACTGGACTCTGGGGAAGTGGAAAAACCACCTTTATGAATTATCTTAAAGATGAATATCAAAAGAAATCTTCTATAAGCATTATTGAATTTGAACCTTGGAAAAATGACACAACGGAGGGCATTATTAGGAATTTCTTTACACTTTTATGTAAAGAAATTAGGTTGTATATTCCCAATATATCACCAATTTTAAATGAATATATAGACTTACTGTTGGATGAAGAGTCTGTTAAGCCTCTTAAAGTAATCAGTAAACCTTTATTGGAAATTTTTAACAAGCAAAAAGAACCATACAAAGATATCAAAACCAATTTAGAACAAAGTAAACATAAGATAGTCGTTTTCATTGATGATATTGACCGCTTAAATGCAGATGAAATCAAGGAAGTATTGTGTCTGATTAGAAATACTGCAAATTTCCCCTTCGTACAATTCATTGTCGCATATGATAAGGATTATGTTTGTGGAACCTTAAAAAGAGATGGGATTTATAACCCCGAATTGTATTTAGAGAAATTCTTTAATACAGAAATATCTCTTCCTAAAAGCGAAGAACGGATTATATGTAATGAACTGCTAACTCGTATGTCCAAAACTATTAACACAATATGGGGAATACCAAAAGAAGACACAAGAATACATGATATGGTATTTTATCGTTCTGATGATTATACAAATAGCATTATTGATTGCATCCTAGTTCCTAAAATTTTGTATACTATTAGAGATGTTATTCGTTTCCATAATATGTTTTATTTACTTTCAGAAACATATAAAGAGCAAGGTGCAGAAACTGAAATTGAATTTCAAGATTTATTTTATCTCGAATTGTTACACTATCGATATTCAAATATTTATTCAGTGCTATGCAATACTCCTTTATCTATATTAGAACTGAATGAATATAGTTTGTCATTAAAAACCGAAGCGAAAGAAGTTATACAAAACTTAAATACTGGTAATCAAGACATAGAAATTGCTTACGATATATTATGCTATCTTTTTTCGCATAGTAGGCGTAATAATTCAATGTACTATTTAAGAAACTATTACAAATATTTCATGTATCGGTTAGATAAAAAGATTCTTACTACATCTGAATTTTTGATGCTTGAAGATATAGAGGAGAATAATTTAGGGAACAATGTAGACCAGATGTACAAAGATAAATATCCCTCTGAGTTTGAAAATCAGATATTAGAAATACTAAATCAGATACCTAATGATAGATCCCCTAAGGGTAATGTCATATATGAAACAGTATATAAAATCATAACACTAATACTGAAATATACAAAATTGCGACCGCTTAGGGACGAAGTTTCAACCGCAGTAATTACACATTTAAGAACTTTGCTGTGCATAGGCAAGAAACATTTACGAGAGATGCTGAATCTCTTCAATCTAATTGATTTTAATGTTAAACCTACTCCATATTTTGATATGGACAATTTCCTTATGTCCATTTTGTTTAAAGAAAATTTAGCAGTAAAATTACGAACCAATATTGAGACTGATGAATATGAGATTATACATACATTTCTAACTACTACTTCAAATTCAATCCCGGTAAGTTCTGGACTTACTAGATTTATTGAGAATGTTCGGAATAATAATATTAATGAGGACAACCTATTAATATCACTTGCAGAGTTATCCAATATACAATTGAATTACTTTATAAATTGCAAAGACAAGTTATCTCGAAAAGGATTCGCTTTATTTTATAATTGTTGGGCGAACAAAAATCCAGTAACCCAACAGGTGCGTTTAAGAGGTGAGGCTATGAACATTATGAAAGAAGAGATAGAAAGAACACCTGAAAAATATTTTAAGATGTTCATCCGCCAAGGGGATTCATCACATCCAGAGTTCAATACGGTATCACCAGAGCCATATTGCAAAGCAATATTTGGAGGCAAAGATAATTTTGAAGCATTCTTAGATAGTTGTAATAGTAATTCTGAAGAAGAACGAGTTAAAAATTATTGGATGTTATATAAATATAACGAATACTCTGCTATTAATTTTGAAAATCAAGGGAATGTTCAAAATAAGATTGACAACTGCTTTAGAGATGAAATTCGACAACTTAAAGAATTATTGTATATAAAAGAACAAATTGATAAGACTGGAGCTATCAATGACGAATTAACCAATAAGTTTGAGAGCAATAATTTATATATCAAATTAAGAGGAGATATTCTCCGAATGATTAACAATTTAAAGAGTTAATTATGAACAACATACAAAAGACACCAGAACAGCAGATAGACGAAGTTGTAGAGAGTTTGAAAGCATTGTTTCTCTCGCATGCGAGGAATCAGCAAGAAGCCGATGAAATTAGGCGTAGATTGGATTCTTTAGGACATGAAGCAAAAGCCGTTTCGGCAATTGTTAATGACCGAGACATTTACAAGGTCGCTATCCATAAAATCTTATCACAAATGAGATAATACGACAATAGTCTGCAAATCAACAGGCTATTGTTGCTTATTTTATTCGCAAGACAGTGCTATTGTCACCAATTCTAAACTCAAATGGTTTAACAGGGACTAATGGATTTTTTGTATAACCAAATATTTTCAATATAGGCTCTTGCTTGTCATAGCTTATAGTTGCCAAATAGAACTCTTTGATATTAGAATCATCTTTTATAGTTTCCAGGGCATTGATAAAGTAGCTCTTATAGGTTGCTATTTCTTCTTCATTTAAGCCCCCACACAGGAGTAGATTATCAATATCATAGGAAACACAATTTGCCACATACTTGGGAGCACCAGAATATTTATCTTCAATCTCTTTTGCTTCAAACCTATATGAATTATTGACATTAACCATCTTAAAATACTTCAACCATCGGCTTTTAAGTTTTTTCATAATATAGTCAATATCACTATCAGGCATTCTACAACCAAAATATATAGCAGTTACTGCCTTATAATCAATTTCAAATAAGCCAGTATTCTCAAATATAAGTCTTACTTCCTTTTCGTGTGCCCAAGACGATGATTTCGTGCCAATGAACCTCTTAAGCATTTCAACTATCTCGTTACCCCTAATAGTTGAAAGATTTATCTGAGGCACATCATTCAAGTATTCGACATCAAATTTATATAGTTGTTGAGCATAGGTGTTATAATTTAACGACTGCTCTAAAATATCAATATCATACTCGATTGCAAACCCTGTATGACCACTCGCATAATAAGCCCATAACAATTCATTGTCAAAAGTTTTGCTTAGCGAATATACTCCTACTTTGCCAAACTTTTCAGTGAACTTGTTGTATTGCTCTTCTACATTATGAGAGGATTCAGAGAAAACATTAAAGAATATTTGCAATGCATCATCTCCATACACTCCCTCTGTTGGGTCATTGAACCCATCTTTAGTCGGTAGATATAGTTGGTTGTTCGCAAGAGTCATAACATCTCTTTCAAAAATGGACTTGCCGTCTTTATCTAGTATCCCCCGACCACCTCTGTATTTATATGCTTTACCCATTAGCTTAATAATATAGCACAAAGGTAGTTATAATTATCTAAATTTCAGTCGTTAGATGCTTTGTTCGATGATTTTTATTTCGGCATCGGTTAGTTTATAAAGACGGTATATTATTTTGTCTATTTCCCTTTCGGGATTCTCTATAGAGTTGTTAGGAGCTATCTTCTTTGATGTTCTGATTTGCTCAATCAATGCAACTATTAATTGTTGCTCTGTTAATGAGGCAATTGGTATTGGAAGTTGCTTTGCCTGCTTAATTCTTATTTTGGGAAACAATTCCGTTTCGGCCTTAAATTTTTGTTGATAGTAGTATTGTATAGCTTTTGAGTTAAGTATTCCGACAACATACTGAACTTTAAATGCAGAGTCTTTTATTATCGTAGAATAAAGGCTTCGATTGCAGTATAAATTTTCATCCAAATAAACCACAGTCAAATAAGAGCCAGTTTCTCTTATCAGCAAACGTTCTCCTGTATAAAAGATTGCATCTTTTTGAAACTCAGTGACAACATCTTGATTAACATATGAAACAGTCTTGTAGCAATACTTTTCAACATTACTACCTGTAAGAAATCTGTATTTACCTTCTACTTTAGAAACCCTGTCCCGACCTACCTCAAAACCTCTTTGCATTATAGATATGCTTGATAAAGGTTTTGAAGAAGCATTCATCTTTGCCAATATATTGTTTGAATTACCCAATAAATCATCAAAACTCCAACTGGGTATATTGGACTTATATAATAGAATTGTGGATGTAGGCATATTGACATTCTTGAATACCTCATCTTCTTCTTTACGATATGTAATAAGTTGACTATTATTTTCAAGGAAACTTCTTAATGGTTCGAACTTAATTCCTTTTGTGTATAATGATCCAGTGATAAATGATAGCACACCATTGTGATGTAATATATTTATGCTATGTTCAAAGAAATAGGAATACAATTCTAAGCAGTTCTTGGTTTTATACTTATAGTATAGGCGTTCTTTATCTACATCTGAAACAACCACATACGGTGGATTACCAATCACAATATCAAATCCCTCCTTATCATCTCGGTTGAACACATCGCTGAACCAAGTGTGCCATAAGAAGAAATTATTATTATCGGTAAGGTTGATTTCTTTGAGTTTGGCAAGAATAGAGGGATTGTATGCCTGTGACTCCAACTGCTTGTTGATAGTGTCGGAAATCTCTTGCTGCAATTTTACTTTTCTGTCGTGGTCGCTACAAGAGTAGTATGATAATAGCAGATGCGAAACGGTCTTTTGCAAGCGGTTCTTCTCATCATCGAAGAGTGAAATTTCGCCCTTGTCCTTCTTGTACTCCTTTTCGTATGTGAGTTTGCTCAAATCTACGCCCATAAAACTTTCAATAAGCGAATTGCCTTGCATAATCTTATAATCGAGGTTGGGCAATGGCGATGGAGTCTCTTCATCAACCACGATTGAGAGCCAAAAACGCAAACGAGCAATATCGACGGCTCCTTTCTCAATATCCACACCATAGATGTTGTTTTGGATAATGCTCTTCTTAATTTCCGCACGGTCATAATGCTCGCCACTTAACACCTCACGACAATGCGACAACTCGTTGAGCAAACCCATTGGGAATGCACCCGAACCAATGGCTGGGTCGCAAATCTTAACCTCTTCAAGTGCTGCAAGAAGTTTCGGCTTCTTATTCTCCGGTATATCCGCAACACCTTCTTCGGGAGAAAGCACGAATTGACGAATCTTATCTTTTACGACACTTGTATTGGTTTCGAGGTAAGCAATAAGTGATTCCTGACACATATAGCGTACAATTTCTTTGGGAGTGTAGAATGCACCTTTATCCTTATTGTCTTCGAGTAGGTTCTCAAAGATTTTACCCAACATTTCGGGATCGACACCCACCTCGGCATCGTTGGGGTCGTTCTCGCCAATGGTAAAATTGTATTCGCTGAAGAATTGGAATAGGCGTTTGAAGTATTCGGCAGGGAAACGACTTTCGGGCTCGTCTTCCTCATCACGTTCAAATAATCCACCGTTGAGGTATGGGATATCTTTCCACTCATTAAGTAGCGATTTGTCCCAACCGTATTCAATAAACAACGCTTCACGCTCGGCAGGTTTAGTATTTAGGATACCGAAGAACAAAGGTTCAAGCACAGAGTCAAGATAATCATTCTTATATGCCGAGTTCTCAAACATATTCTGCATATAGTTGAGGTCGCCACACATCCACCCTTTGCGTTGCAAGAAGTGCAGGAATGTGATTCGTCCCATCATCTTTTTCACATAGTCACGGATTTTCTTTTCGTTGTGGTCAAATGCTTGCATTAGGGCAGCATTAGGCTCGCCAAGCTCCTTTTCTTCCCATTTGCTGCTAACCTTGACAAAACGCTTTCCTGTAATATATTGGATAAAGTCGGCATATTGCTCACGGTATTTATCGAAGAACTCATCAGAGAGAGCTTCAACGGAGAAAGCGGTTTTCAAGTTCTCAAAGGATACACCTTTTTTCTTCAAGAAATTGAAACGCTCAATGGGTGTTCGGTATAACAGATCATCACTACCGAAAACATATGTATATCGCTTGGGGGATGTTGCTTCACCCTTAATATCACAAATGAAAGACAAACGCCAATGGTCACCACTGTCAAACACCACCAATGCCGCATCAAATTCTCCCCATGTGGGGTTGATGAATGACTTTACGAGATTGCGAAGCCCGACACGCTTGTTAGCAACAGAGCCTTGACGGATGTTGTAATGAAACAAACCGATACGGTAACTATCTGTGGTCTCAATGTTGCCCAAGTAATAACCATCATCTGATGTGTTTTCAATGATTCTTTCGGGAGTACTCTTTAACTCCGTAGCATTGAAAAAGTGTTGTAAGAAACTATACCACTGTGCCAAGTTGAAAGACGATTGGAACAGGCTTCTCAAACTATCAGGTGTATATACGGTTGCCATAGTAATATTGGGTTATGGTGAGTGGTTTATTTGAAACTCTCTGAAATAATGATTTGTGGGTTGGAAATATCTTGGGCATCATGGCGTTGCTCCTTGTTCATCGTCCGATACTCGCCAAGCAATTCCGAAATTTTGTTTTGTAGGCTATATTCGTCTTGTTTCATCTCTGCACGGTCGTTCTTGTATTCTCGTGACAAGGCTTTCAAGTAACGAGGAAGTTGGGCATAGATACCCTCATTG
>CAYPLT010000042.1:0-888 GCA_964411695.1 uncultured Candidatus Soleaferrea sp. | reverse complement strand
AATGCACTATTTACATGTTTGTAGTGTTGTTCCTCGTTTTCGAAAGGTACAGGCAGTTCCTCAGGTTTTGCTTTGAGATATTTTACTGCTTCGAGGAAGTCGATAATCTCAACTCCTGTTGGAGTAGCCAAATAGAACTCGGCCTTTACATTGGAAGAAACAAAAATGACAGATTTGCCATTATGCTTACCCGTATCTCGCATTACTCGACTCTTCATTGGTAGAGCCTTGATTTTATGATACAATTTACGGTCGCTGTTGTAGAGTTCACGCACCTCACGCAAAAGAGCTATCTTCTTGTCGATACTGTCCTTTACGTTGTTATCGAACATCTGAAACTCCTTTACAATCTCCTCTTTGGAGTATATTTGAGCATCTTCGCCAAAAGCGGAGTGGAAACCCTGCAACTTGACAAGAGCATTCTTGTAGAGTTGGATTTCCTTATCACCCTGTTGCGATGGGTAGAACATATAGTTGTAGATGTTCGGAGCGACCGAACCGATACGGTTTACACGACCGATACGCTGCATCAAGCGAGTGGCGTTCCAAGGGGAATCGTAATTGACAATAACATTGGAACGATGCAAGTTCACACCTTCGGCCAATACATCAGAGGTAATAATGATATTATACCTCATTGAGTCGCTGTCAAAGTTGGCATCGAAGTTCTCCTTGATAGTCTGCCCCAAGCGGTTACGATTGGCTGCTGTTACCATCAATACATCTGTACGACCAATTTCTTTAGTCAATCTGTCGTACAGGTAATTCAGTGTATCTACACTTTCAGAGAACAATACCAATTTACCCTATGGGTTGATAGTTGTATCAAAGAATACATCGGTAAGATTCTCACGGAACTTATCAAACTTTGGATCGTCATTCTCTTTT
>CAYPLT010000041.1:0-9143 GCA_964411695.1 uncultured Candidatus Soleaferrea sp. | reverse complement strand
TCAGAATTGTCAATTACAGGTTTAACATAATTATTTTTTGCAGAAACATTTGCAAAAGAACAAATAACATCTAAGTTAGAGATAGCCACTGCCGTCCTTTGAATTCTCATAATATGGTCAGCTATAGACGAAATAATTTGTTGATACAATTCACCTTCTAAAGCAATAACTTTTTCGCTAGCTTGCAATATTTTATATTCTATGTCTTTTAATTCTTCAATTATATATCTTTCACAGTTAGCTAAAGTTTGTTTTCTAATGTAATATTCTGGAACTTTAGAAATAAAAGATTTAGAAACTTCAATATAGTAACCAAAAATTTTATTATAACCTACTTTAAGATTTTTTATAGCAGTGTTTTCTCTCTCCTTGCTTTCTATTTTAGATATATATTTTTGTGAATTTTTCAAAATACTTCTATATTCATCAATTTTAATGTTGTACCCATCTTTAATAATTTCACCATCTCTAACCAAAACTGGCGGAGAATCATTAATTGAATCATTAATTAAAGTATAGATATCTTCTAGCAAATCAATATCACTACATATTTGTTGCAGTAAAGAAGATTTAGCATCTTTTAAAGTTTCTTTAACATTTTTAATATTCCCAATTGTAAACTTAAAAGATTGTAATTCTCTAGGATTTATTGATTGAAATATAATCTTAGTAAGAAGTCTTTCTATATCAAAAATTCCACTAAATGCCTCAGTTAACGACATTCTCATAATAGAATTATTATATAGTTCTTCTACTGCATCAAGCCGTTTATTAACGTTAACTACATTAGTTAATGGCTGATCTAAAAATTTTTTTATCATTCGCTTTCCCATAGGAGTTTTAGTTTTATCTAAAACTCCTAATAAAGATTTGCGCTTATCTCTAGTCTTAATATTTTCTGTAATTTCAAGATTTTTTTTAGCAGATAAATCAAGAGCCATATAGTGAGAATTTTTATAAAAATTTAAATAAGATATATTATTCACAGATGACTTATATGTAAATGTCAAATAATTAATTAACACGCTAAGTGCTTTAACTGAATTTAAATTACAATTATCAAATCCTAAATCTTCTAAACTTTTTTTTTCAAAATAACTAAGTATTTTCTTAATTTCATTAACTTCATCAAAACCATCAGAAACCAAATTAACCAAACATTCAAGCTTAGTATTAATAAATCTTTTTACTTGACTTAGTTTAGAAAGTTGCTGATTAGCTATGATTTCACAAGGCAAAAAAGAAGACAATTCATTAATCAATCTTCTTTCTTGACCTTCTTCATCTCCAATTATATCTGTAATAAAAATTTCTCCAGTAGAGACATCACAAAAACAAACTCCAAAATTTTTTTGACCTATATACAGAGCTGCTATAAAATTATTTTTATCATCATTTAGTAAATTACCTTCAACTATTGTACCCGGCGTAACCACTCTAACAACATCACGTTTAACAATTCCTTTGAAATCAGTTGAATTCATTTGTTCACAAATAGCTACTTTAAATCCTTTATTAATCAATTTAACCATATATGATTCATAACTATGATAAGGTATTCCGCACATGGGTGCTCTTTCATCTAGCCCACATTCTTTGCCTGTTAAAGTTAGCTCTAATTCTTTAGAAACTAATTTAGCATCATCAAAAAACATTTCATAAAAATCTCCAACTCTAAAAAACAGTATGTAATCATTATATTTTTCTTTAATTTCAAAATATTGTTTCATCATTGTTGATAAATTAGCCATAAAAATCGTCCTTTATAATTGTTTAATACTTCAAAACTATAATATTATATGAACTCATCCATATAATATTATAATATATTATAACAATAAAAACCCATTTTGTCAATTACATCAAAAATCTAATCATTGTCTACGGAATAGAAAATAATCACAAATAATTTAATTAATTACAAAATCTACTCAAACAATTTTTCATCTCTTAATATATAATCAGCTACGTTCAGTGACCTTTTTCGTCTCTTTAAAAATAATTCATATAATTCAGATTTTGACAAAATATTCATCAATGGTCTATCTGTATTAATACATCTTTCAAAACACACCTCAAAAGGTGTATCTATAAAAATAATAACACTGTTATTTAAAAATAAATTTAAATTTCTATCATATTCAAGTGTGCCACCACCTGCAGAAATAATACTATTATCTAAATTATAAATTTGTTTGCACACATTGTGTTCTAAATACCTAAAATAATCCTCACCTTTAGTAGTAAACAAATTCGAAATCGATGTATTACAATCTATTTTTATAATTTTATCAATATCTATAAATTTAAAATTTATTAAATCTGCAATATATTTTCCTAAAAATGTTTTTCCGCTACCCATAAATCCAGTTAATAAAATATTTTTTTTATTTTTTAAATTCATACATATCTTTACCTAACCAAACATTTTGTGCACCAATTGCTTGCCAAATCAACATATCATACCCATTATAAGCTTTACATCCACAAATTCGTGCTAATCTCATCAATTTAGTAACCCTTGGGTTATATATCAAATCAATAACAGTATCAACATCTTTTAAAATATTTTCATCAATAACACTTTCATCAACTTTAGGGTACATTCCAACAGGCGTAGCATTAACTAATATGTCATAGCTTCCTTCTATATTATTAATGTCTACAACATTTAATTTTGCGTTTTTATAATTACTTTTTATTACTTTTATTTTCTCATGCGTACAATTTCTTATTGCAACAGTAACATTTAACCCCTTATTAAGTAAAGAAAAAATCACAACATTTCCAGCTCCTCCAGAGCCAATTACGCATGCATTGTAACCTAATTTTATATTTTTAATTTTTAAAAATTGTTCAAAACCAAAAATATCAGTATTATAACCTATTAGCTTCCCTTTTAAATTATAAACAGTATTAACTGCGTTTACTTTCTCAGCGCTAAGATCTAATTCATCAATAAAATTAATTATATTTTTTTTATAAGGAGATGTAACATTAAAACCATCATAATTATTTTTTAAATATATAATTGAATTTTTAAAATCACACGACTTAATTTCTTCAATATTATAAATTGCACTATAATTATTCATTTTAAATAAACTCTGATGAATCTTATCTGAATAACTATGTTTCAAAGGATACCCTATAAGACAAAATTTTTTTTTCAAAATTTTCACCCAAAACACTTGACAAAAATATTTATTTGATGTATACTAAGATATTGTTAGATATATTATATTTGTGCCTGTAGCTCAGCTGGATAGAGCGTTTGACTACGGATCAAAAGGTCGGGGGTTCGAATCCTCTTAGGCACGCCATATTTATTGCTAAAATTTATTATAAAAAACACCTATTAAAGGTGTTTTTTTTATTCACTACAATGATTAAAATAAAATTCATGAATTTTATTACTGCTAATTAATCGTTTAATTGTACTATTAATTTCATTTAAAAGCTCATCATTACCTTTTTTCACTGCTAATGCATAGCTTTCATTATCTCTATCAAAAAATCTTAAATCATCGTTTCTTTTAATTAATTGTTCTGCAATAAAACCATCTAAAGCTATTACGTCTAATCGATTATTTCTTAAATCTGTAACTAAATCTAAATACTCTTTTTTAACAATAACTTTTGTATCACTATCTTTTAAAAAACCATTATCAAGTTCATCTTTTACGTATTTATCTGAAGTTGTACCAATTTGAACACCTATTTTTTTATTTTTTATATCAAATACATTATTTATTTTTAAATTCTCTTTCTTTACAATTAAACTTTGAGGTACTTTTATATATTCATTAGAAAAAGTTATAGCTTTAGTTTTGTTTTCATCTATAGTAAGGCCAGCTGCTACAAAATCACCTTTACCAGAAGCAATCGAAACAACTAAACCATCAAAATTCATATCTAAGATTTCAAGTTTTACTCCCAAATCTTTCGCTATTTCATTAGCAATGTCTATGTCTATACCTTTAATTTCTCTGCCTTTATAGTATTCAAATGGTGGAAAAACTGCATTAGTTATTACAGTAATAACACCTCTTTTTTTTATTTTGGCAATTGAGTTACTTTTATTTTGACATCCACTAAACATTGTTAATAAAACAATTATTATAAAAAAAATTGATTTTTTGTACACTATACGTTCCCTTTCAATAGTTGTTATTCGCATAAATTCTTCTTATGAGCTTTATACAAATTATAAAGCCCATCTAAAATTAAAGTTTTATCTACAATATCAAATAAGCATTTATCTCTATCAATTAACGAAACAAATCCACCTGTAGCAATAATTTCAACATTATTATTATTTAAAACTTGCGCTACTAATTCTTTTATAATATTTTTAACAGCTCCAATATATCCATAAATGATTCCTGCTTGAATTTGAATAACCACGTCAACTCCAGACAAAGAATCAGGATACTGTAATTCAACTCTTGGCAATTGCGCAGTATTTTCTGTTAAAGCTTCTGATAATATTCGTAATCCAGGCAAAATTGCTCCAGCTAAATATTTTCCAGAATTATCTATAACGTCAAAAGTTGTTGCTGTGCCAAAATCAATAATAATTTTATCACTATTTTTATATTTTTCATTAGCCCAATAACAACCCACTAATCTATCTGCTGCAGATGAAATGTCTTGATGAGATATGTAAGAAAAATCATAATTTAAATTTTTACCAACTATTACAGGATCATTATGTAGATATTTTTTTATTGCATGAATAAAAGAAAACATTATCTGTGGTACAACACTAGAAATTATAACTCCTGTTACTTCATCAATTAATAAACCGAAATTTTTAAAAATTTCACAAATAAACAAACCTATCTCATCTGATGTATCATTATTAAATGTTCTTTGCTTAAAGTTGTATATTAATTTATCATTTTCAAAAACTCCATATTTTATGTTGGTATTACCAATGTCTACAACTAATATCATTATCTTTTTCTACCTTCATAAATTTTTATTATTTGGATTAATATTTTGATTTTTTTCTTCTAAAAGTCCATTAATAAGATATCTTACAATTGAATATATAATAGCAAATATAGGTACTCCTATAAACATACCTAAAACACCAAACAATCCACCAAACAGTATAATAGAAAATATTACCCAGAATGGAGATAAACCTGTTGTTTCACCTAAAATTTTAGGTCCTAAATAATTTCCATCAATTTGTTGTAAAACTAATATAAAAATAGAAAAAAACAAGCCTTTAAGAGGGTCAATAACCATTATTAGTAAAATACTTGGTATGGCACCAATAAACGGTCCAAAATAAGGTATGACATTAGTCACCCCCACCAAAACACTTATAAGTGAAGCAAACGGAAACTTAAATATTGTCATTCCTATAAAACATATTACACCAACAATAAGAGAATTAACAATTTTACCAGATATAAACCCACTAAAAACTGTATGCGTTGATTTTACCATGTTTAAAACTGTTTTAACCATATCTTTATTAAATATAGCTCTCAAAAACTTTCTTGTTTGAAAAAAGTACATTTCTTTATTAGCTAAAATGTAAACAGAAACTACCATTCCAATAATAATATTCATAACAGTAACTGTAATATTTTTAGCTATATCATATACTTTAGGCAATGTGTCGCCCAAAAACGTATATGTATGATTAAAAATTTGTTCTGTATATTTTAATAATTCATCTAAAACTAAAGATAATGCATCATTTTTATATGCTAAATTTTCAATATTAGTTTTAAAATTATCAATATATTCCGGAAAAGTATCTAAAATATATTTTAAAGTAGACAATAATTGTGGCATAACTATATATAAGAATAACATAATCAAAGTTATTATGAATATATAAGTAACTATCATAGATATTATTCTAATTTGATGCTTATTTTTAAAATATTTAATATGTTTTTTTAAAAATTTTTCTATAGTATCTAAAATAGGGTTAAATAAATATGCAAAGCATAAACCCAAAATTATTGGATTCAAAATTTTTATAATTTTGCTGATACTACCAAATAAATTACCTATATTGGCTACTAAAAAATAGAATACAATACTTAAACATATAACAATAAATAGATATAAAAATACAATGAAATATTTTTTATTCCAATTTAATCTCAATTTATATCCATCTCCTCATTAGGCTATAACTTACTATAAGTTGCTTTTACTTCTACTAAGTTTTTAAATATATTATCTAAATCAACTTCTACAAAACCGCCACAATGACAATAATTTTCATTATAACTATTCTTGATAAAATTAATTTTAAATCCTGCATCGTTTTTAATTTTTAAACCAAGATTTTTTTCTAAAAATGCATCGTTAAGCAAAAACTCAGCTCCCCAATAAACACCCTGTAAATCTTCACCATTAAAACAATTAAAATTAATATCATCAAATATCATATCGTTTTCTTTTACATTTGTATTTTTATTTATAATGTATCTTCCGTTTTTATTAAATGAAATAAACAAATGTTTTTGTTTATTTTCTAATACTAAAGTAAGTAAGCTATCGTTATATAAATCATAGTTATAATTTTTCATAACATTTCTAATAGGATGTGATTCAAACGACCACATTCTTATTATTAAACCATAATTTATTCTATAAGCTAACCTAGATTGTGCATATATTTTTATCGCACTCTGTTCCCATGGATAATTTATAATTTTTATAACAGGTAAATAATCCCAAGTAATATTATCAAGCATTTCTATATTTATCATCAAAAAATATCTCCATAACGTTATATTTGTTATTAATAATTATTTTACTCTACTACATTTAATTTTAATATATTAAATTGATAAACTCTATTATTTACTGATATTACGTCTGTAACCATATTATCTGCTTGACTATTTTTAACAACATCCAGATTCAATCTAAATGTCATTAAACTATTATCTGTAAGAACATGTAATTTATTATTGTCAGCTGTAATATCAATTATTTTGCCTGTAATATTTTTTCTTCCTTTTTCTTCAAGTTTGTCATCTAAAACTATTATTTGATTATTACCTACTTTACTGTAGCTGTCAAAAATCAAAATGACACTATTGTTCAAATTATTATAATATGCTTTTAAAAATTTACTTTTATAATCATACTTCTGTATTATTTCTGCTTTATTATTAATTACATAAGTATTTTTTTCGCCAACTGCATATACATAACCATTTTTATATTTAAATGAAATTATAATATCATCATTTAATTTTATTTCTGCAATTTTTTTATCTTTATGAATATTAAAAAAATCTAACGTAGAAACATAATTAGCACCATCTACATCTATAGAGCCCACAACAAAATTAGAACCATTGTCTGAAAATTCCATTACTGTCATATATTTGTCTGCAGAATTCCATTTAAATACAGTGTTATAATCATTACCTAAAATTTCTAAGCTAGAAACATAACGGTTAGAATCTTTTATCAGACCTATTTTCCCATCTTTAGATACAGACACATTATAAATTATATTGTCAAGTGTACTTTCAAATAACTTAGATGTTTTAGAATATACTTTATAATTTTTTCCTAAATGTTCAAAAATTACTGCTTTATTTTTATTTGCAACTACCCTAGGGTTATTAAGATTATGTTTTGTATACAACATTTTATAACCAAACATATTAAAAATATAAACAATATCATCATCCAAAATTAAAAATTCATTACCCATCTTAGATTTTCCACGAATAGTAGTAGCATTAAGACTAATAGGGTAGCCTGACCCATGCTTAAACATTTTATAAATACAATTTACATTATTTAATAAATCAGTGCCCAAACCGCGGTCATATATATAACGTACACAAAACAAACAAGCAAATAATACCACAACTACAAATATTCTCTTGCGTAATTTCTGTTTTGCTCTTCTTTTTTTTAAGTTTTCAAATTGTGTTAAATTATTAGACATAAACCGCGTATTTCTCCTTACAACTGACCTTATACACTTTTTTTATCTAATTTCAATTTAGAAGGTGTATAATATTTATTTAATGCTTTATCATTATATTTTATAGATTTTTTATCAATCCATGTAAATATTTCTTTATGAAAATCATCATCTTTCATTTCACTTAATAAAGATATTCTGTTATTTTTTATATAATCTTCATTTTTAGATGGATCTTGTTTGATAAAAATTATATATTCATTTTCTCCTTTAAAACCTGTTAATTCATTCATTTTAGCTTTATCAATAGCACTTCTAACATCTTCATTAAATACACTAGTATCATCTTTTTTATAAACAGACAATTTTTCACTATTGTCATCTGAATCTTTATTATATCCACTTGTTTCAGAGTTAACACTATCTTTTTCTTCTGCATCTTTTCGTTTTGCTCTGAATTCTTCAATTAATTTGTCAATGTCATTACCAGATTTAGCACGTGTTAAAAAATCATTATACAATTTCTTAATTTTTTCTTTTTTTTCTTCATCCATGCTATGAACTTCAAACCTATAATATTTAACTTGATTATAATTATCAGCTAGATATGATTTTATCTCACTTTCTGACACTTCTTTTATGCCACCTTTATCATAATATGCATTAAATATTTGTTGCCTTTTTAGCTGTGTTTTTAATGCATAAATAACTGAATATTGAGATACTCCTTTTTCCTCATAACCTTGTTGTTCATTTACTGTATCCCATTGTTCAGAAATTTTACGTTCCAAATAATCAACAGTTTCTTGGTCTAAAGCTAACTTCATTTCTTTAAATTTAGTATCAACAGCAATATCTTCTTCAAGATCTTTTTTAGCTTTATTTACAACCCACTGATTACCTAAAATCCATTTACCTGTGTCTTCATCTTCAATAAATTTTTTAAGAGGACTAACCTTTTTTTCTTTTTCAGAAGAATTTTTAGGTTCAGTTACTTCACTATTGCTTTTACTACTACTTTTTTCATCAGCAGCATTATTTTTTTCATTCTCAGTTAATTTTAATTTTCCCATTAAGTCTTGCATATATAGTTGTCTATATTCACTCATAAGATACTGTATATATACTCCAACTTTTGTTTTTTCACCATTGTATTCCGTAATCCAAGTTTTATTGCTATTATCACAACCAGCTAAGCTTAACAAAACACATC
>CAYPLT010000040.1:0-9557 GCA_964411695.1 uncultured Candidatus Soleaferrea sp. | reverse complement strand
TATTTAATATTGATTTATTTTCATAGAATCAATAAAATTTATTACATCTTAAAGGAATTGTTGAAATATGCATTATGTGTTTGATGAAAAAAGAAATATTAATATTTACAAAAATTTTAATAATAAAAAAAAGTTAAATGGCAAAAAGAAATATTTAAAATATTGTTATCCAGTTCCTGATTATCAATATATTAAGAAAACTAATAATCAAGATGACCAAAAAGATGAAGTAGATGAGCTCCAAGACCAACAGATGAAACAGATTGAGCAAATTGAAAAAACAGGTATGATTACTTCTACTAATGGTCATCATATGATACATTGTTTAACTATTATTGGTCAAATAGAAGGTCATTTTATATTACCATCGCAAAATAAGACAACTAAATATGAATATGTAATACCTCAATTGATAGCTATAGAAGAAACACCAGAAATTAAAGGGCTTTTAATCATATTAAACACAGTTGGTGGAGATGTTGAAGCAGGTTTAGCAATTGCAGAACTTATAGCGGGTATGAAAAAGCCCGCAGTTTCTTTGGTTTTAGGAGGGGGACACTCAATAGGTGTACCGTTAGCTGTTAGCGCTAAAAAATCTTTTATTGTTCCTTCTGCAACAATGACTATACACCCTGTTAGAATGAATGGTTTAGTTGTAGGTATTCCTCAAGCATTTTCTTATTTTGACAGAATACAAGAGCGTATTATTAATTTTGTAGTAGAAAATTCAAAAATGCCAAAAGAAGATTTTAGAAGTTTGTTAATGAACACTAGTGAAATGGTAAATGATGTTGGTACAGTTTTAGATGGTAAAATGGCGGTTGAAAGAGGTTTGATTGATAAGTTAGGTGGATTATCTGATGCTCTTGATGAACTTTATTGTTTAATTGATAGCCAGGCTGAAAAAAACAAAACATAAGCAATGAAAAAGATATTGCCATTTACCTATGGATAATAATAAGAAATGAGAGAGGATTGTTCATGACAGTTTTAGATGCAATATTTCAAGGTGTGATACAAGGCTTAACAGAATTTTTACCAATATCAAGTTCAGGACATTTAGCTTTGTATCAGCATTTTACAGGTAAAAACGTTGACAATGGATTATTATTTTCAGTCATACTTCACATGGGTACATTATTGGCAATTTTTATAATATATAGAAAAACCATAAAAAATTTATTTTTAGAAATTTTTAGCGCTATTTATGATATTTTTACAGGTAAATTTAAAGAAAATTTAAAAAGACCGTCAAGACAGCTTTTAATAATGTTATTTATATCTTGTTTACCTTTGCTTATAATTCCTGTGTTTAAAGATGGTTATGAAGGGTTGGCAGCTAACCCACCATTAATTTTTGAAGGTTTTTGTTTTTTGTTTACAGCTCTTTTATTGTACTTAGCTGACAGATGTGTAAAAGGAAAGTTCCAACTTAATAATTCTGATAAACTTAAAGATAAAAATGAATTTAATATTAATTCAAAAGGTAATTATAAAAAAGCTGCATGTGTAGGTTTAGTTCAGGCTATTTTGGCTCCATTGCCGGGTGTTTCACGTTCAGGTTCTACTATTTCATCTGGCTTATTATTAGGTTTTTCAAGAAGTTTTGCTGTTGAATATTCATTTATATTAGGAATACCTACTATTTTAGGTGGTTGTATTTTTGAATTAAGTGGTGCATTAGAAGAACTAAAAACTGCAAGTTTATTGCCTATAATTATTGGTTTTATTGTTTCAGCTGTTATTGGTTGTTTATCTATGAAATTAGTAAATTGGATAGTAAAAAATGATAAATTTAAACCTTTTATTATCTATACTCTGATTTTAGGTGTTTTAGTTATTTTATTTGGTATGTATGAATTAGTATTTGGTATTATTAAATTTTAAATCTATTTATTAATTTTGAAAGAGAGATGACAATTCTAATGAACAAAAATATATTTGATAATGTAAAAAAAGTTCATTTTATTGGAATTGGTGGTTCAGGAATGTTTCCGCTAGCTCAAATTTTAAAATCTAAAGGTTTTGAAATTACAGGTTCAGATGTCAATGAGTCATATATTATAGATATGGAAAGAAAATTAAATATTACAGTCTATATGGGGCATAAAGAAGAAAATATTTTAGGGGCAGATTTAATAGTTTATAGTGCAGCTATCATGAATGACAATGTTGAGCTTTTGGCTGCTAAAAATTTTAATATTCCTATAATGGAAAGAGCTAAGTTGCTTGGCTTGCTGGCAAGTGAAAAAAATGATTGTATAGGTATTTGTGGTACACATGGCAAAACAACTACAACGTCATTGATTACACATATTTTGTTGTCTCAAGGTAAGGACCCTTCTGCTATTATAGGTGGAAAATTAGAAGAAATAGGTGGAAATGCTAGGGTAGGAAAATCTGAAATAATGGTTTGTGAAGCTTGTGAATATGTAGACACATTTTTAAATATTTTTCCTAGAATAGCTGTTATTTTAAACATAGATGAAGACCATATGGAGTACTTTAAAACTTTAGATAATGTTATAAAATCTTATAATAAGTTTTGTGAAAATACTCGTGATTTAGTTATATGTAATGGTGATGATGAAAATATAAATAAAGCGATAAATAATATAGGTAAAAGCATTATTACGTTTGGTTTTTCAGAAAATAATGATTATTATGCAAAAAATATTGAATTTAATGGTTATAAAAACAATAAATTTGATGTTTATAAAAATAATAATAAATTAATGACTGTTACTCTTAACGTGCCTGGTAAACATAACATAATGAATTGTTTGGCTGCAATTGTTGTTTGCTTAGAAGAAGGTTGCAAATGTAGTGGAATAATTGAATCAATAAAGACTTTTGGTGGTGCATCAAGAAGATTTGAATTTTTAGGTGAATGCGGTGGAGCAATGATTGCGGATGATTATGCTCATCACCCTAAAGAAATTGGGGCCACTTTAAATGCAGCAAAAACTTTAGGTTTTAGTAAAATATTTGCAATATTTCAACCATTTACTTTTTCTAGAACGTACATGTTATTAGATGATTTTGCTAAGGTGCTTTCGGAAGCTGATGAAGTTTTGCTTACACCTATAATGGGTTCAAGAGAAGTTAACACCTATAATATTTATTCTGAAGATTTAGCAAACAAAATAAAAAATGCTAAAGTTTATAAAAATTTTGATGAAATTGCTAATTATATCAAAAATAATGCTAAAAGTGGAGATTTGGTTTTAACTATGGGATGTGGAGATGTTTATAAGTGTGCTTATAAAATATTAAACTAATATTTTTTTAAAAGTTTAAAAAGAAAGATGTAGTTATAATAATTATAAAAGATAATAAATTGGTTGCTAATTTGATTTGATATAGAATAATTAATATTCTATTTTATAATTTTAATATTATTTTTTTAGAAATATATAAATTAATTTTTTGTTTTTTATTTGACAAAATTATATTTTTAGTATATTATATATTTGTGGGTATAATTACAAATTTATGTTGTTTTTGGGAAGGTGTCAGAGAGGTCGAATGTGATTGATTCGAAATCAATTGTATGTTAATTCATACCGAGGGTTCGAATCCCTCCCTTCCCGCCATAGATAATTTTTAATTATATTAAAGATACATATTTACAAAATAATAAAATTCAGGAGACTTGAAAATGAGTGCATGGGAAATAGTTTTAGGGATAATAATAATAATAGTTTGTTTATTTTTAATTGGTGTAATAATGCTTCAAGAAGGTAATTCTAGAGGTATGGGAGGTATAGCACCAGAAGTAACAACTGATTCTTATTTTGGAAATCATAAAGGAAGAACTTTTGATGCGATTTTAGCTAAAATTACTAAAATAGTTGCAGTGTTATTTTTTGTTTTAACTATTGCTATTAGCATTTTAAGTGTTGTAAAAAAATAAGTATTTAGAGCTTTATTGTTTATAGCTCTTTGTAAATGGTTATATAAGCAGGCGATTTGGTAACAAATTTCCTGCTTTTGTAGCTATAAAGGTGGATGAAAATGAAAGGAAAATGGATATATAAGATATTATTTCAAATTTTTTCGTTAATATTAGTTTTGAGCTATTTTGCAGGCAATAATTTTAATTATTATTTATTTATTTGTAATTCAGATTATATCTCAGAAGAAGATAAATATTATATAAATGAATATAGTAAAACTTTAAATGGAAATGTTAAAATAATAGATTCTTGTGGGTTTAGCAGTGCTACTGATTTGTGCACAGCATTGAAAAATTCATATGGCAATTTATCTAATAATATAGTTGGTGTACAAATTTTTGGTACTAAAGATGCAGTTCCTGCTTTTGATATTGGTTTTGAAATTGACATGAGAAATGGTAAAATAGACACAGCATATGACGATTTTGTGACAGACTTTTTTTATTCTAATTTTGATGACGATGTAAGTAAACTTAAAGGCAAAACAAGCATAAAAGATATCTTTATTTATAACTTTAATATTTCTTTTAAACCTAGTTGGAAGGTAGCAAGGCTACCGTTGAATAAAAATGAAATAGCTCAATTTATTAAAAAGTATTTTGATTATAAAGAACAAATACAATTAATTGATAAAAAAATTCCAGTCGTAAGTTTTTCTAACCCTATTTTGCTTAATCCGCAGGTAGGAATAGATGATATGGGTTATTTTATAAAACAAAAAATTGATAAAGAATGTCATTATTTTAATGATGAATCTTATAGATTATACGGATTACAAGAAGGGTTTAGTAAAGTTAAAATCGAAGTATCTGGAGGATTTTCTAGAGAAAATTTAGAAAGAGAAAATCAAAAAGGGATAATGAATCTTTTTATAAATTGTCATGGTGAAAAAGATAAATTTATAAAAACTATTTATGACGACAATAGCTTAGGTAGTCAGCATGTTAGTTCTTTTATAGACAGAAGTAATGTTAACGGCATATTAAAACATAATTATTATACGTTAACTGCTTGGAGTTGCCTTAATGCTCAGGGGTTGGATGACGAAAATATAATTTATGATATGTTAAGATATAAATGCATAGATTCAATTGTAGCTACGTCTATAATTTCTAATAATGGTACAGATAATAGGGCATCTTGGGCACAAAGTAAAAATAATAATTTATATTGTTTTTATTATGAATTTTTTAGAAGTTTAGCAAGCAATTATTCTAGAAGCGATAGTTTCTTTAATGCTCAAAAAGTCTATGCAGATGCAGTTATGAATCATGAGTATTTAGATTCGTTTCAGTACAATATACTTAATTTATTAAGTTACCATTATTTGGGGTTATTATAATTTTATTTAAAAGGAGGTGTTGACTTTGATAAAAATAAATAATTATCTTGGTTTTATAGAAATTTCTAATGAATATTTTTCTAATTTAATAGGGAAAAGTGTTTCTGAATGTTTCGGAGTTAAAGGTATGGTTAGCGGTTCTGCTAGGCAAAAAATACTTAATTTTATTTCTAAATCTAATATGCAAGACACTGGAGTTATTGTTAAAAATATTGATGGTGGTTTGGTGGTAGATATTCACATAGAGGTTTCGTATGGAGTTAATATTTCTGCCATAGTTAAAAGCATAATGAGTAAAGTAAGGTATGTAGTTGAAGAAGCTACGGGTCTTGACGTTTCTAAAGTTAATGTTTCTGTAGATAAGATATGCATTGAAACAAATTAAATTTATAAAATAAAATAGCGAGTGATGGTGAAAAAATTGATAACAGGCGAAATATTAAAAAAGGCACTTATATCTGGTGCCAATAATATAAAAAAATATAAACAATCTATTAATGAGCTTAATGTTTTTCCAGTGCCAGATGGTGACACTGGTACTAACATGGATATGACTATTGGTATGGCAGCTAAAGAAATTAAATTTATTGATGATAATGTAGGTGTAGATGAGGTTTCTAAAATTTTCTCAGATGCTTTATTACGCAATGCGCGAGGTAATTCTGGAGTAATATTGTCATTAATATTTAGGGGAATTTCTAAATCGTTAGTTAATAAAACAACGGCTTCTTTAACAGATTTAGCTGAGGCTTTAGATTGCGGAGCTAAAACAGCATATGATGTAGTTATGAAACCTACAGAAGGTACTATTTTAACTGTCGTAAGAAAATCGGCTGACTTTGCTATGGAAATAGTTGATAAAACAAATGATATAGCAGAGTTTTGGTCTGATGTTGTTAATGTTGCTAGTGAAACGTTAGCTCTTACTCCTACTATGTTGCCGGCTTTAGCAAAAGCAGGAGTTGTAGATTCTGGCGGTAAGGGACTATTAGTTATTTTTGAAGGCATGTTAAGTGTTATTAAAGATGGAAAATTAATTGAATCTGAAGATAATGAACCAGTAAAAGAACATACTGTGAAATACAGTGAAAATATGTTTTTTAATAAAGATGTTAAATATGGATATTGCACAGAATTTTTGATTTATAAAGAAGATTTTGAAAAAGATGTGAACCTATTAAGGGCTTATTTAGAGTCAATTGGTGATTGCGTGTTAGTAATAGACAATGGTGATGTTATTAAAATACATGTCCATACAAATGAACCTGGTAATGCAATTACTAAAGGAATAGAATACGGGCAATTAGTAAATATAAAAATTGATAATGAGCGTCAACAGTGTGCAGATAAAACAGTAGAAATAGAAAATAAAGAAGAAACAACAGAAAGTATTGATGAAAACACTTATTTACCTGTAGATGAAAATATTGAATTTGGTTTTGTAGCAGTGGCTGTAGGAGATGGCATACATAAACTGTTTGAAGATTTAGGTGTAAATAATATAGTTAATGGTGGTCAAACAATGAACCCAAGTACAGATGATATTTTAAATGCCATACATAACACTCCAGCAAAAAATGTTTTTGTTTTACCGAATAATAAAAATATAATTATGGCAGCAGAGCAAGCTGCTCATTTGGCAGATAGAAATGTTTATGTATTACAAACAAGAACAATACCTCAAGGGCTATCAGCTATGCTTGCTTTTAATGAAGCAAGTAATTTTGAAGACAATAGATTATCTATGACTCAGGCTGTAGACAATGTTTTAAGTGGTCAGTTAACTTTTGCAGCTCGTGATTCTGAATACGATGGACATAAAATAAAAAACGGCGATATATTAGCATTTGCTAATTCTAAATTAATATTTACTGAAAGAGACTTAAATAAGGCTTGCATAAAACTTGTTAAAAATTTAATAAATAAAAACAGTACATTTGTAACTATTATGTATGGAAAAGATGTTGAAAAAGATAAAGTAGATGAATTAAAGCAATCTTTAGCTGTGAAATTAAGCGATGATATTGAAGTTAACATTATTTATGGTGGTCAACCGGTTTATTATTATATAATTTCTGTTGAATAATAAAGTGTTTTAAAATAAAATGTTTAATTAGGAGAATTCTGTTGAGATGAATGGAGAGTCTGTTTATGATATAGAAAAATTGAAATATGTTGGAGAAAAGCGAGCAAAATTGTATCATAAATTAGGAATTGATAATATAAAAGATTTACTATATCATTGTCCAAAAACTTATATAGATTTAACTCAAATTGTAGAAATAGCTTCAGCGGTATTAGAACAAATGGTTGTTATAAAGGTTGTGGTTATTTTTAAGCATGCTCCACTAAGAACTCAAAAAAAAGGGTTGGTAGCTTATAAATTAATTGTTGCAGATTCTACATCACCTCTTACAGTAACCTTATTCAATGAACCGTATAAATTTAGTAGTATTAATGTAGGGCAAGAATATATTGTATATGGAAAAATCACTCGAAAAGTGTATAATAATAAAATATATTTAGAAATGAATTCTCCGATGATGATTAAAGCCTGTAATTCACCACCGTTTATACCTGTTTATCGACTAACTGCTGGCTTAACATCTAAAATAATTTCACGCAATGTTTATGATGCTTTTAAAATTCCTAATCTTGTTAAAGAATATCTTCCTAGTTGGGTTTTGCAAGAAGCTGATTTAATTGATTTGAACTTAGCATTAAATTTGGTGCATTTTCCAAAAAGTTTGGATGATATTAATAAAGCCAAAAAACGTATAATTTTTGATGAATTATTTATTTTTAGTTTAGGTCTTATTTTATTAAAAAGAGATAATCTAAAAAAAACTTCAGTTGTTGTTAAAGACAAGGATTTAACAGATTTTTTAAAAAATTTACCATATGAATTAACGTCTGCTCAAAACAAAGTAGTTGAAGAAATTTCTGATGATATGTCTAAAGATGTGCCAATGAGTAGATTATTGCAGGGAGATGTTGGTTCAGGTAAAACTGTAGTTGCAATGTCTGCTATTTATTTAGCAACCAAAAATGGTTTACAGTCTGCATTTATGGTTCCTACCGAAATTTTGGCAAGGCAACATTTCGAACTAATTAGTAATTTTATGCAAAATTTTGGTTTTACAGTTGGTTTATTAGTGGGTTCAATGCCTGCTAAGCAAAAAAATCGAGTTAAAGATGGTTTGATGGTTGGTGCAATAGATATTGTTATTGGAACACATGCAATTATTCAAGATGATGTAGTGTTTAAAAATTTAGGCTTGGTTATTACTGATGAACAGCATAGATTTGGAGTAAAACAAAGAGTTAAATTGAGCAAAAAAGGGCAAGAACCTCATAAGCTTATAATGTCAGCTACACCAATACCCAGAACGCTTTCAATGATGATGTATGGTGATCTTGATATTTCTATTATTGATGTAATGCCTTCAAATAGAAAGCCAATTTTAACATACTTAATAGATGGTAAAAAGCGAAAACGGGCATATAATTTTGTAAAACAACTTATAAATCAGGGTAGACAAGCATATATAGTGTGCCCTTTAATTGAAGATAATGAATTTGTAGATGCAAGGTCTGTTATTGATTATGGCGAATATTTAAAAAATGAGGAATTTAAAGAGTATAATGTAGAAATTATACACGGTAAGACGCACCCAGAACAAAAAGATGAAGTAATGCAAAATTTTAAGGATGGGGAAATTGATTTATTAATTTCAACAACTGTTATAGAGGTAGGTATAGATGTTCCACAAGCTGCTGTTATAGTTATAGAAGATGCGGAAAGGTATGGATTATCACAACTTCATCAGTTGAGAGGTAGAGTTGGTAGAGGCGAATATCAGTCATATTGTATTTTAATTTCTGATTCTAAATCTTTAGAGGCTATTCAAAAATTGAAAATGATGACAAAAACATATGATGGATTTCAAATTGCTGAATATGATTTAAAAGTTAGAGGACCTGGAGATTTTTTTGGTGATAGACAGCATGGATTACCAAGATTTAAAAATTTTGATATCCTAAAAGACATTAAATTATTGAAATTATCTCAAGAAATTGTTATGATGGTGTTGAATGATGATATCAATTTATCTAAAGATGAAAACAAAACGTTAAAATTAATGGTTTCTAAAATGATAAATAATGTAGATTGTTGATACGTTTAAACTTTATAAAAAATATTGATAGGATGTGATTGTTTTGATGAAAAAAGTTGGATCGGTTTTAGCTACGGG
>CAYPLT010000039.1:0-9667 GCA_964411695.1 uncultured Candidatus Soleaferrea sp. | reverse complement strand
AATATTTTTATATTATCAATTGCCGTTTGATATTCTTGTAAACTAAGTGTTATGGTTTGTGGAGACAACAAAACTTGACGGTCGAAACGAGAATAACCGTCTTTAATTTTTTCATAAATTAAACGCTCATGGGTAGCATGCTTGTCTATGAAAATAATTTTATCTTGTTGCTCTAAAATTATGTAAGAATTAAAAATTTCACCTATGAATTTAGGAGAGTTATTGATTGTTTCATATTTTTCATAAAAAGATGACGTAGACGAAATTGATTCATTTTTTATTGGAGTAACTTGTTCAAAGGAATAATTAGTTTTAATTTCTTTTTCTTTTATTTGCGATTGATTTTTGGCATTTTGTGAAGTGTCGATTTGATTTTTAAAATCATTATTATTTTTTTTTACTTCTGATTGTTTGGGTGATGTTGTAACCTCTTTAGTCAGATTAGGGTTATTTGTATTTTCGTCCAGATTATTATTTTTTAAATTTTGTTTTTTTAATTTTTCATAAGTTTGAGAAACTGTTTCAAAAACATGCCGAAAACTTGTAGAATTTTTTAAGTTATTATTTATTAAAGAATTTTGAGTGGATTTTAACTTATCATCTGTATAAGAAAGTTTGGGTGTAGTGTCTGAGAAAAAATAGTTATTGTCATTTTTTGATTCTGATTTTATGATAGGTTTTGACGATTTTTGAATTAGGTCATCTAATTTTTCACCTAAAGATTCAAATGTATGAGGTTTATGTTTTAATGTCATAATAGGGTTATGAGCATGAGACAAAATGCAATTTTTAACAGCTGAATAAACTAAATTATAGATATTTTTTTCATTAGAGAATCTAATTTCTAATTTAGCAGGGTGTACATTAATGTCTATAACGCTACTAGGTATTGAAATGTTTAACACACAAGCAGGGAAGCGACCTTGAGTAATGAATGATTTATAAGCTTCTTCTAAGGCAATGCAACATGTTTTTGATTTAACATACCTAGAATTAACAAAAAAATTTTGAAAAGTTCGGCTACCTTTAGAATCTGATGGGTTTGATATGTAACCTTTAACATTCATATAATCTTCAGAATATTCTAGCGGTAATAATTTTGTAGAAAAATCTTTTCCAAAAATAGAGTAAATAGTTGACAAAAGGTTGTTGTCTCCACAAGTAGATAATTTTTCTTGACCATCTCTAATAAACGTAAAGGAAATTTCTGGGTGAGATAAAGCAAGTTTTTCTATTATGGATGCTACGGCATTACCTTCGGTTACGTCTTTTTTTAAAAACTTCATTCTTGCCGGAACATTAAAAAATAAATCTTTAATAATTATTGTGGTACCAACTGTTGTGCCAAAATCTTCTAATAAGCCATGTTTTTCAGTGTTTAAAAAATATTGCGAACCATCGATGTCATCTTTTGTTTTGGTGATAAGTTCTATTTTTGCAACTGCGCTAATAGAAGCTAAAGCTTCTCCTCTAAACCCTAATGTTAATATGTTATCTAAATCATCAATATTTAAGACTTTACTTGTAGCATGACGTAAAAAAGCTTTTTTTATGTCATCTTTTTTTATGCCACAACCGTTGTCTGTTATTTTTATGTATGTAACACCACCGTTTTTGATTTCAATTTTTATTTTATTTGCACCTGCATCTATGGAATTTTCTACCAATTCTTTCACTACAGAAGCTGGACGTTCGATAACTTCACCGGCTGCAATTAATTCTGCGACAGATTTGTCCAATAAATTTATTATGCCCAATTTATGTACACTCCTTGATAATGCTTAAAATCCGAATAAATTACTTACTTTGTGTATGGCTTTATCTTTAATAATCATAACTAAAACATCACCAACTAAAATTTTTGTGTTACCTCTTGGTATTATTAGTTCTCCATTTCTAGAAACAGTTACAACAATACAATCATCAGGAGTAGGAATTTCTAAAAGTGTTGAACCATTAAATTTAAAGTCTTTAGGAATTAAAAATTCAACAATTGAAGCTTGACCTCTGTTTAAAGAAGCAAGTTGTTTAATTTCAGAAACGTCAACTTCTCGTTCAATCATATTAGATATATTATCGGTAGTACTAATGGAAATATCAACACCTAATTTTTTAAATATAGAAGAGTTTTTAGGGTTATTTATTCTGGCAATAGTTTTTGGGGTTTTAAAATTATTTTTAGCTAATTGGCAAGCTATTAAATTGTTTTGGTCTTGCCCTGTAACGCTAACTAAAGCATCAGCATCTTTAATGCCTGCCAAAGAAAGTACGCTTGATGTTGTACCGTCGCCACTAAAAACTGGTATGTCTAGTTCATTAGCGAGTTTTGTACATTTATTTTTATTGATTTCTACTATTACCGGTTCATGGTTATGTTCTAAAAGAGTTTTAGACAGATAATAACCAACTTTTCCTCCTCCGACAACAATAACTTTCATTTTTTCATCTCTCATTTCACCTGTATTATAGCGTATATTGTTTAATATTTATATTATAACATAATAAAAACATATTATCAACAAATAGAATATTAGTTTTAAAGCTACTAATTTTTATTTTTTTCTTCTAAATTTTGGTTTTCTAATAATATTAGTTTTTCAGCAAGCAAGCAAGTAAAGCCGCCAATAATAGCAGAAACAATTATTAAATCTTCAGGTTTATTTATTGAAATTTCTGATTGAGATTTATTATTTAAAATTGGCGAAGCAGCTAAAGTTACTTGTTTGGTAAAGTAATTTGCGCAAACGCTGTGATATTTTACATAAGATGTATAAAATGATTTTAATTCATCTGTAGATAACTCTAAGGGAATTAATTTTTGAATTAAAGCTAAACTTAAACTTTGCTTTAAGGTTAAAATCATAATCAAATAAGCTAGATGTTCTCGGTAATATTTTTTCTTTTTGGGTTTAGGCATGGTTTTTGTACGCACATAATTATTTATGGTAGATGCTGTGATTAGTTGTTCTTCTTTTAGTTCAGGTGGCATATAATCTAAGTATTTTTGCAAAAGACTAATTATCTGTTCCATATATAAGCCAAAATTAGGGATTTCATCCCATGTTGGTAACTTATATTCTTTAATGTAGCCTTCCCAATAACGAAGCTTATTTGAAACTAAATCGTTATCATATAACATTTTGTGCACCTCAACTTATTATGTGATATATAATAAATTATACCATATTTTTTTTATTCATGCAAGGAAAATATTTTTTAAATAGCTTGACATGATATAAATTATGATGTAAAATAATATTGTACATTAGATTAATAGGGGGAAAGTAAATTGTCGTTTTCTATTGTTACAGATACATCTGCTAATTTGCCAGGTGATATTATTAAAAAATATGATGTTAAGGTTGTTCCTTTGTCTTACTATATTGGCGACGATGAAGGATTTTGTTTGGATAATGATAAATTTGACAGCAAAAAATTTTATAATGATATACGTAATGGGGCAGTTGTTACAACATCGCAGATTGTACCAGAAAGATATATAAATTATATGGAGCCTTTAGTTAAAGAAGGAAAAGATGTTTTGTTTGTTGGCGTGTCATCTGGTGTAAGTGGGTCTTTTGATTCAGCTAAAATTGCTACCAGACAATTAACAGAAAAATATTGTAATAGAAAAATTTATTTAGTAGATTCTTTGGGTGCTTCTCTTGGTGAAGGCTTATTAGTAATTAAAGCAGCAGAGTGTAGAGAACAGAATATGAGTTTAGAAGAAACTAAAAATTTTTTAGATGAGTATAAATATAGGATTTATCAAGTTTTTACTGTTGATAATTTAATGTACCTTCGCAGGAGTGGAAGAATTTCAAATGCTACTGCATTAATGGGAACAATGCTCAATATTAAGCCTGTACTAAAAGGGAATAAAGAAGGTAAAATAGTTAATTTTAGTAAAATTAGGGGTAGAAAACAAGTTATTAAGACTTTAGTTAAAAAATATGAACAACTAGCTTTTAAACCTCAAAACCAAATAGTTGGCATTTCTCACGCTGATTGTAAAGATGATGCTTTAAAGTTAGCTGATTTAATTTGTGAGGTATGTGAACCTAAAAAAATTTTAATTGTAACTCATGAACCGGTAACAGGGTCACATTTAGGACCCAGTGGGTTGGCTTTATTTTTTGAAGGTCAAAATAATGTTAGAGATAATTAAAATAAAGAAAAATACGGGAGAAGCAATGGTGAAAGTAAATATTTTACATAAAATTGCAAATAATATATAAAAAACATAAGGAGCAAGTTAATGGTTAGAATTAAACTTAAAGATAGAGTGTTACCTAGTTATACCAACGGAGAAGAAATTTTTAATATGGTTTCTCATATTGTTGGCGGAGTTTTTGGCATAGCGGCATTGGTTTTGTGTGTTGTGTTTTCTGCTGTTCATCATAATTCTTGGGCTATTGTAGGAAGTTCGATATATGGTTTTGCTTTAATTTTGCTTTATACTATGTCTAGCGTCTACCATGGGTTACATTCTGTAATGGCAAAAAAAGTTATGCAAATTTTTGACCATTGTGCCATTTATGTCTTAATAGCGGGTACTTATACACCAATAATTTTTTGTTCTATTAAGCAAAGTTCGTTAATTTATGCTTGGATTTTATTTGGTCTTGTTTGGGGAATATCAATTATAGGAATAGTTTTCACAGCAATAGATTTAAAAAAATATTCTAAATTATCTATGGCGTGTTATATAGGAATTGGATGGAGCGTAATTTTAGCTATAAAACCTACTCTTGAGTCTATTGAACTTAAAGGTTTTTTATATTTATTGGCTGGTGGAATTGCTTACACTATTGGTGCAATACTTTATGGTTTAGGGAAAAAGCACAAATACATGCATTGTATTTTTCATATTTTTGTTTTAATTGGTAGTGTATTGCAATTTATTTGTATTTTATTTTATGTTATTTAAAAAATAGTTTTAATTAAAAATAAATTTTAGTATTTTTAATACTTATTTCTATAAAGCTAAGACCATCGGCATAACCGATGGTCTTAATTAATGTTTATGTTAAATTTTAAAAAAAATTTATTTTAACTCAACTGTTGCGCCAGCTTCTTCTAATTTAGCTTTCATGCTTTCTGCATCTGCTTTTGCAACATGCTCTTTAATAGCTTTTGGAGCATTATCAACAAGATCTTTAGCTTCTTTTAATGAAAGACCTGTAATTTCTTTAACTAATTTAATAACACCCATTTTGCTACTACCAGCAGAAGCTAAAATAACATCAAATTCTGATTTTTCTTCAGTAGTAGCACCGCCAGCAGCAGGAGCAGCAGCTACAGCGACAGGAGCAGCAGCAGAAACACCAAAAGTTTCTTCTAAAGCTTTAACAAGCTCTGATAATTCTAATACAGTTAAACCTTTAACATCTTCAATTAATTTTGTAATTTTTTCTGACATAATAAAAATCCTCCGATTAATTTAATTATATAATTATAAATATTTTTTATTTTTTAATTATTAAAATTAGTACTAAGCACTTTTCTGTTCAGCAATAGCGTTTAAAACAACAGCTAAGCCACGTATGTTAGCATTAAGCACATTGACGAACCCTGAAATAGGAGCGTTTAAACCAGACAATGCCATTGCTACTAGAGTTTCTTTTGATGGTAACTCAGCAAGAGCTTTAATAGAAGTTTTATCAGTAGCTTTACCATCAATAAAACCTGATTTTATATTAAAAATAGAATCTAATTCTTTATCAAATTTGTTTATTATTTTAGCAGGAGCCACAGGATCTTCATAAGACAAAGCTATAGATGTGGTTCCTTCTAGAACATCATCTAAGCCTGTTAAATTAACTTGTGCAAATGCTAATTTGAGTAAGCGATTTTTTACTACAAAATAATCAACATTGCTAGCTCTTAATTCGGCTCTTAACTTAGTGTCTTGTTCAACAGAAATACCTTTATAATCTACAATAACTCCGCAAACAGCTTTTGAAAGTTTCTCAGCAATTTCAGAAACAACTTTTTGTTTGTTTAATAAAACTTTCTCACTTGGCATAAACTATTCATCCCCTTTCTATAACATTAATTAATAATTGTAGAAAGTTAATTATTTAAGAAATTATAAAAACAATTACATAAATAAAAAAACTACTCCTAAAAAACCAAGGAATAGCTTACAAAATAAATATCAGCTAAAAATCCTCGGCAGGCTGGCAAAGACCATTTAACTAAAGCAAATAAGCTTTAGACCTGCTGTCTTAAGAAATTTATAGGACGAATACATCCAATTAATTGACAGCAATTATTATTATAAACTATTAAAAATAATTTGTCAACCCCCTTGACAAAAATATTTTTAATATGTTAAAATATAATTACCTCGAAGTTGTAACAAATTTTAGCAGTGCAAATGTTGTTATTACATGCGAGCTTTGAGGGAGGCTTTAATAGGATGGTAAAGTCGTTTATAAGCATGTAATGAATTTTTGAAGTTTTAAATTTTTTATTATTAACTATAATGTGAATTAATAAATTGACTTCAAAATTAATATATTTTTAGTTTTTATAATTTTATGAGGAAAGGAGAAACCAATAAGCGATATTTATATTTAAATATCATATTTGATGTTGATTAAGTTTTATTATTTAATTAACTATGCGTTGGAGGTAAATGATTTATGAGAGTTAAAATTACATTGGCTTGTTCAGAATGTAAACAACGTAACTATGATACAAATAAAAATAAAAAAAATGATCCTGATAGATTAGAAATGCAAAAATATTGTAGATTTTGTAAAAAACATACAATGCACAAAGAAACAAAATAAACCATAAAAATATCTTTAATGTAGGGAGGAAGTTTTAAATGGCTGAAAAAGTTAAAAAAGAGAAAGTAAAATCAGAAAAAATAAAAAAAGAATCTTCCAATAAAGTTTCAAAATGGTTTAAAGAATGTAAAAGTGAAATAAAAAAGGTTATATGGCCTGATAGAAAACAGGTTATTAACAACACTTTGGCTGTAATATTTATGGTATTAATTTCAGTTGTTTTTATAAGTATTTTGGATGTAGGTTTTTATCAACCTATCAAGTTTTTATTAGAAAAATTTTAATTTAATAAAATTAATATTAAAATTCAAGTTTTGATGAGATGAAGGGTATTTTGTGTTATGTCAGAAAACAATTTAGAAAAACAGTTTAGCGAAGAAGATGCTCAAGAACCTAAATGGTATGTAGTTCACACTTATTCTGGTTATGAAAACAAAGTGGCTACAGATTTAGAAAAAGTGGTTGAAAACCGTAAACTATTTGACCTAATAAAAGAAGTAAAAGTGCCTGTAGAAAAAGTTGTTGAAATTAAAGATAACAAAAAGAAAGAGGTAGAGCGCAAACTGTACCCAGGGTATGTATTGATTAAAATGATATTAACAGAAGATGCTTGGTATGTTGTCAGAAATACTAGAGGTGTTACAGGCTTTGTAGGTCCAGGGTCTAAACCAGTTCCTTTAACACAAAAAGAAGTATTAGAGTTAGGTGTAGAAAATGAGAAAGAAACAATCAGTACCGATTTTAATAAAGGAGACAAAGTTAGAGTTAAATCTGGGCCTTTAAATGATTATAAAGGAGAAATTGTTTCTATTAATTCAGAAACGGGGATGGCTACAGTTTTTATTTTTATGTTTGGTAGAAAAATGAACGTAGAAGTAGAAGTTGGCAATTTACAAAAATTAGATTAATTAAAGTTTAATGAATCAAATTAAATATATTTTTTAAATATTTCAGGAGGTGAGCTATTATGGCTCAAAAAGTTAGTGCTTATGTAAAGCTTCAAATTCCTGCTGGTAAAGCAACTCCAGCACCACCTGTTGGTTCTGCTTTAGGTCCGCATGGAATAAATATTATGGCTTTTACTAAAGAATTTAATGATAGAACAAAAAATGATGTTGGTTTAATAATTCCTGTAGTTATTACAATATACGCTGATCGTTCTTTCTCTTTTATTACTAAAACTCCACCTGCTGCAGTTTTAATTAAGAAAGCTTGTGGAATAGAAAAAGGTTCAGGTGTACCAAATAGAACTAAAGTAGCTAAGATTACTAAAGAACAAATTAAAAAAATTGCAGAACAAAAAATGCAAGATCTAAATGCTGCAAGTGTTGAATCTGCTATGTCTATGATTGCAGGTACAGCTCGTAGTATGGGAATAGAAGTTATAGATTAATATTTTTTTAAGAAAGGAGATCCGTTAGGATAATAAATTTTAATTAATTTATTATTTGCCGAATATTGTCGGAATTTTAAACCTTTAGTTTAAAGAAAAAACGGTATTTTATAAATGAAACACGGTAAAAGATATCAAGAAAGTTTAAAATTAGTTGATACCAATAATTTATATGATCCACAGGAAGCTTTGGATGTTTGTGTAAAAACTGCTAAAGCTAAATTTGATGAAACTATTGAAGTTCATATTAGGTTAGGTGTGGATTCAAGATATGCAGATCAACAGGTTAGGGGCGCTGTAGTACTACCAAACGGAACAGGAAAAGATGTTAAAGTACTTGTTTTTGCAAAAGGTGACAATTTAGATATTGCACAAAAATCTGGTGCAGATTTTGTTGGTGCAGAAGATTTAATACCCAAAATTCAAAATGATAATTGGATGCCTTTTGATGTTGTTATTGCTACGCCAGATATGATGGGAGTTGTTGGTAGATTAGGTAAGGTTTTAGGTCCTAAAGGTTTAATGCCTAGCCCTAAAGCTGGAACTGTTACTCCTGATGTAGCTAAAGCTATAAAAGAAGTTAAAGCTGGTAAAATTGAGTATCGTTTAGATAAAACTAATATTATACACTGTCCGATTGGTAAAGCATCTTTTGGTACGGAAAAGTTATTGGAAAACTTAAACACTATATTAGATGCAGTTGTTAAAGCTAAACCGGTTGCAGCAAAAGGTCAATATATAAAATCATGTGTTATTTCAAGCACAATGGGTCCAGGAGTAAAAATAAATTCATCTAGATATGGTGCTTAATTTAAATATTAATAAATGATTTTTGAATTTTAATGAAAAGTATTTTAAAAATAAATAAAAAACACACGGTGCGAGCTTCCTTAATGGTGTTTTTTTATGACGCACCGGAGGTTTAACCTAAGGAGGATTTTAGAATGGGTATTATATCCATGAAACAATTATTAGAAGCAGGAGTACATTTTGGTCATCAAACTAGAAGATGGAATCCTAAAATGGCACCTTACATCTACACAGAAAGAAACGGAATTTACATCATAGATCTTCAAGCAACAGTTAAAAAACTTGAAGAAGCTTATAATTTTGTTAGAGAAGTTTCTGCAAATGGTGGAGAAGTTTTGTTTGTCGGAACAAAAAAACAAGCTTGCGATTCTGTTAGAGAAGAAGCTGAAAGAGTAGGCGCTCATTATGTAAACGCTCGTTGGCTTGGTGGAATGCTAACTAATTTTAAAACTATTAAAAATAGAGTTAAACGTTTAGAGCAACTTCATAAAATGGAAGAAGATGGCACATTTAATTATTTGCCTAAAAAAGAAACCGTTAAATTACAATTAGAGATTTCTAAATTAGAGAAGTTTATTGGCGGAATCAAAAATATGGGTAAGTTACCATCTGCACTTTTCATTGTTGACCCCCGCAAAGAGCGTATTGCTGTTGCAGAGGCTAA
>CAYPLT010000038.1:0-9696 GCA_964411695.1 uncultured Candidatus Soleaferrea sp. | reverse complement strand
AACAAGAGCTATATAGTCATTTTCATGTACTTGTCCTCTAACTACTCCATCATCATTTTTTGAACTTTTACAACTTGATAGATTTAAAACCATAACAAAAACAAAAATAATACTCAACAATTTTTTCATACTTTTCATATTAATTATGTCCTCCTAATTAATTATTTTGAATGTAATTACTAAACATATCTTCATTATATGGAGGATTTAAATTACCATCTGAAATTTTGTTTTTAATTTCATCTACCTTAGTAATTAAATCTTGATCTATAAGATCTTTATTAATAACTACATCAACTGCACCATCTTTTAACCCCATTATTTTATTTTTCCCTGTTAATTCACTTAAGTCATTAACATTTAAAATATCTTTACATACATTATAAACAACTTGATTAGACAATTTTAACGTAGAACCTATTACATTTTTAGGTGCTAAATATTGCTGATCTTTATCAGCGCCAATAACATATTTGCCTTGTTCTGCCGCTGCTTGTATTACTCCTCTGCCTGCATTACCTGCGACAGCATAAATTACATCTATGCCCTTAGAATACATTCCATTTGCAATTGCCTTACCTTTAGTATCATCCTGAAAACTTTCAATATATTGAACATCAACTTTAACATCTTTATTTAATTCTTTAGATGCATAAGATACACCAGCTCTAAAACCATATTCAAACTCGCCTATGGTTTCACTTTTTATTCCACCTACAAATCCAACTTTATTACTTTTAGTCGTATAAGCTGCTAAATACCCCATTAAAAAAGCTGGCTCACTGTCTCTAAATCTAATTGATAAAACATTTCCTATTGGCTCATCATAAGCATAATCTATTATGGTGTAATGCTGATCTGGATTAAGTTCAGCTTCATCTTTTAACATGTCAGCTGCTGTGTAACCCATAACAAATATCATATCCGGGTTACTATCATTTAAAACATCCAAATTAGATTTATAATCTGATACTTGCTTAGATTCAATATACCTTATTTCGAAATTTAAATCTTCTTTAACTTTTTGTGCACCCTCCCATGCAGACTGATTAAAAGCTTCGTCATTTATTCCTCCAGTGTCCGTCATTAAAGCCATAGAATGCTCATAATTCTTCTCTAGATTTCTATTACTTGTACCACACCCTGACACTGCAAAAAACATTGATGCTAATAAAACACAACTTATAAATTTCTTCATTTTTTACTCCTTCTAAATTTATTTAAATTTTTATTTTTTCTAAAAACGATTGTCCTTCAGTATCTGTAATAACGTCTAAATAATCTGCTATCGTTGCACCAATATCAGCAAACGAGCTTCTAGTTCCTAAATTTATACCTAACTTAATTTTATCTCCAAAAATAAGCATTGGTGTGTATTCTCTTGAATGATCTGTACTTTGAGTTGATGGATCACATCCATGATCTGCAGTAATGATTACAACATCATCTTCTTTTAGGCAAGACATAAATTCGCCAAGTTGCACATCAAAATCAGCCATAGCTTTAGCATATCCATCTACATCATTTCTATGTCCATATAACATATCAAAATCTACTAAATTAACAAACATTAACCCTTCAAAATCTTCTTTTGTTGCATTAATTACTTTTTGCATTCCATCAGTGTTAGAAATAGTTTTAATTTTTTTTGTTATTCCTTTACCAGCAAATATATCATATATTTTACCTACACTAATTACATCTAATCCAGATCTAGAAATATCGTCTAGTATTGTTCTACTGTGTGGTTCTATAGAAAAATCTTTCCTATTAGCTGTTCTTACATAATTAGGGTATTCTCCAACAAAAGGTCTAGCAATAATTCTACCAACACCATGTTCCCCTACCATAATGTTTCTCGCTATTTGGCAATATTTATATAGCTCTTCTATAGGCACAACATCTTCATGTGTAGCTATTTGAAAAACACTATCAGCAGATGTATAAACTATAAGAGCTCCAGTATTTTGATGTTCTAAACCATAATCTAGAATTACTTTTGTCCCTGAATATGGTTCATTACATATTACTCTTCTACCTGTCAAATGAGAAAACTTACTAACAACATCTATCGGGAAGCCATTTGGATAAGTTGGTAACGGCCTCTGAGAAATACAACCACATATTTCCCAATGACCTATTGTAGTATCTTTGCCTTTTGAAATTTCTGACATTCTAGCAAAAGATGCTCTTGGACTTTCTTCTTTAGGCATATAATCTACACCATCAATATTAAAAAAACCAAGTTTTGATAAATTAGGTGTATAATATTTTTTTGATTTACAAATTGCTTTTAGTGTATTACTACCTTCATCTCCATATTCATTAGCATCAGGCATATAACCAATACCGACACTGTCTAAAACAATTAAAAAAAACCTTTTCTTCCCCAATTTAATCCGCCTCCAAAGACACATCTAATGCTAAACGCACCATATCATTAAACGAAGTTTCTCTTTCCTTCACACTACAAGAGCTTCCTAATTCAATGTCATCAGAAATAGTACAAATGCAAACTGCATTTTTACCTGCTCTCGCAGCATTCATATATAAAGCTGCAGATTCCATTTCAACTGCTAAAACACCAACATTTCTCCATTTTAGCACAGAGTTAACATCTTCAACATAAAAAACATCAGACGATAAAAGCGTACCAACATTAATTTTAATATTATTTTCATCAGCAACTTTTGTAAGAATTTTTAACAAATCATAACTACAAACCGGTGCTAAATACCCATCTAACTTATATTGATAAGCATAATTTGAATCTGTACAAACTCCTAAAGCAACCACAACGTCTTTTAATTTTAACCTATTAGAAATTGCCCCTGCAGAACCTACCCTTATAATGTTATCGACATTATAAAAATTAAACAGTTCATAAGAATAAATTCCCATCGATGGTGCCCCCATGCCACTAGCCATTACAGAAACTTCTTTACCTTTATACTTACCTGTAAAACCTAATATATTTCTAACTTTTGTTACACATCTATAATCAGTCAAATAAGTTTCTACAATATATTTTGCCCTTAACGGGTCACCTGGCATAATTACCGTTTTAGCAAAATCCCCTTCATTCGCCGAAATATGAGGTGTTGGTGTACTAGACATATAAAATCCTCCTTGAATTATTATATTAAATTTTTAATTAATTTTATAATTTTGCTAGTTCCTAATCTATCTGCACCATTATTTAAAAAATTTTGTGCATCATCAAGAGTAGATATTCCACCGGCAGCTTTTATTTTCACATTTGAACCAACATATTGTTTAAATAATTTAATATCTTCTAATGTGGCACCATTTTTAGAAAAACCTGTAGAAGTTTTAATAAAATCTGCTCCAGATTCAGTTATTAGTTTACACATTTTTATTTTTTCTTCTTCATTTAGTAAACAAGTTTCTATAATAACTTTCAAAATCTTATCTTGAGCAATCTTTTTTATTAATTTTATTTCATTCAAAACATATTGATATTTTTTTTGCTTTAGCCAGCCAATATTAATAACCACATCCAACTCATCGGCTCCAAGTTCAAGCATTTCTTTTGCTTCGGCCATTTTAGTTTTAGTAGTATTGTACCCATTTGGAAAACCAATAACTGTACATATTTTCAAAGCATTATTAACGTAATTTTTTGCTTCTTTTACATAAGACGGAGGCAAACAAACCGAGGCAACACTATATTCTATACCTTCATCGCACAATAATTTTACATCTTGCCAACCTGATGATTGCGAAAGGCAAGTATGATCAATCTTACTGGTTAAATTTTTGTAATGCAAACTTTAACACCTCCAATAATTTTATAAAAATTTATAAAATATCTATATTAGCTTTTTGGGCTTGAGAATGTTGGAATTTTCTTGGAATATAATAAATTTTACCATTTTTTCTGAATTTTGCCCCCGTTTGATAAAAGCAAAATTTAATACCTGCAGATATACACTGGTTTCTAATATCTAAAATCCAATTATAATCGCAGACCCTAGCATTGCTACCAGATTCTCCGCCAACTACCAACTCTTCAACAAAATTTAAATAATCAGAAAAATCTATGCGTTCTAAAATAGGTGAACAAGTAATAGATTTATGCTTAATAGGTAATTTCAAATAAATAGGTAGCAAGTAATCAGCTCTACTTTGATTTTCTACTGTACAAGAAATTATAACATTATCATACCCATCTTTCCAATTGCTCGGCAAAGAATAAAAAAATCTATCTGCTCGTTTAGTAATTATTAAAAAAGTAAGATCTTTTCTTTTATCAATTATATCCCAAGCATCTTTACGCCAAGAGTCAGCTTCTTCTACAAAAAAATCAGAAGTTATGCAAGTATAAATTAATTGCCCACCAGTTAATTTATATTGACCATTTATATTTTTTTTTAGTGGTAAATTAAAATTACTAGTTTTAGTCACAATAGAACTATCTTTACCAAAAGTTATATCTTTGCTATAAACATAACAATTTTTACAACCTTGACTAATCTTATGGCACCCATGCCATGGATTCCACATCGACATATAGTTTCTCATCTATTTTTTTGTAAAATAAGCCATAGGGTTAGTATGCTTACCATTCACCCTAACTTCAAAATGCAAATGTGGACCAGTAGAAAAACCTGTAGAACCAATATGACCTATTACATCGCCTTTAGTAACTATTTGACCAAACGAACAACTAAAAGATGACAAATGAGCATAAAGTGTAACAATCCCACCACCATGAGATACCATTACATAATTACCATATGGACCCTTACCAGTTGTATTTATAAAAGTTACTTTTCCATCATTTGCTGCAATAACATTTTTGCCGTATATGCCTTTACCGGCAATATCAGTTCCTGTGTGGAAGCCATCAAAAGAACGCGGACCATATGGTGAAGAAATAGAATAGTAACCAGGCACTGGCCAAGCAAACTCTCCGCCAACATAAGGAGTAGACTCAGAATTTTGTATACAAATACGAGCTATTTCAGCTTGAAGTTGGTCCATTTGTTTTTTAAGATTAGCTGCATCTTTCAAATAAGCTTCTTCTTGCTTTTGAATATTGTACACCTCTGCACTTATTTGAGAAACTTGTTTATCTAAATCACTTTTAATACTTTCAATTTTAGCCTTATTCTGTTCTACTTGACGCATATTAATTTCAATTTGATGCTTTCTGTCTTTAATTTCATTTAAATCCTCATTTAAATTACTTATGACTTTTTCATCATGATCTGCAATTTTAGCTGTATATTCAACAAAAGTTAACGCTGTAGAAAACTTATTTTGGTCCATTAAAGACTCAACTTGACTAACCTTAGGAGTCATATAACCTGCTTTAATTCTAGATTTTAACAAATCTTTATTTTTTTCAATTTCTTTTTCTTTGTCCAAAATTTCCGTTGTTTTCTTATAAATATCGCTATTTAATGCTGTAATTTTTTTACTTAAAGCAGTGATTTCATCTTTTTTTTGAGAAACTTGTTTATCTAAATTCTTTTTTATTCCTAATTTTTGATTTTTAAGTGCTTTCGTGTTTTTAACATGTTTATCTATTTCGCATTTTTCTTGAGAAATTTTACTCATTTTTTCTTCTAACTGTTGTTTTTTTGCTTTTGCATCTTCATTAATATCAGCCAAAGAGCTAAAATTAGATGATGAAAATAACAGTGCACTTACACCTACAAAAGAAAGTAGTTTTAAAAATATATTTTTCTTCATTTTACAGTACCAACCTATAAATACTAAAATAAAAACTATATATTATTATTTTAGCACTTGATTACTATTTCGTCAATAACAATATAAAAAAATTCTCGGAAAAACCGAGAATTTTTGAATTATTATATTTATTGTTTCTTGATGAAACCAAATTTAACTACAATCATACCACCTAATAATATGAGCACAGCTGCTATAGAGCCTATTAACAAACCAGTATCAACTAAGTCATCGGCCCAATCTTTATTTTCTTCTACAGCTTTAACGTCATTGTGACCTTGTAAACTGCCCATATAATCAATAGCTGCAAAGTCATAATATTTTAAACTTATGGTATAAATGTCATTTTCTTCATCATAGACCATATCTAACGAATCGTCAGAAACATATGTATAGCCATCTTTATCTAGAGTATGAACAACGGCTTCGCTAATGTCATTTTCAACTTCGCTAACGCCATCTTCTGGGGTTAAAACAGTGTCAACAACTTGCAACTTACCATTAACAACTGTGTAGTAAAGGTGCTTAATTACATATCTGCGTCTTATATTGATTTGGCTATCACTTTCATCTTCTAGCTCTTCGTCTCCTGCAAGTTCAGAGTCTAATGATAAACCTTCGCTATCCATGCTAAGCTCTTGATTTTCTTCCTCTTCTACAGCATCATCAGAACCTTCTCCACTATTTGGATCAAAGACAAACCCTGAATTATCAATTTGATTTTGATCTTCTGTAAATTCTATATCTTCTTTTGGGGGTTCTGGGACATCTGGATTATAATCACCTGGCTCATCTTTTGGTTCTTCAGACTCATTATCTTGATCTTCTTCTTGTACTCTTTCCCAGAAAGCAAATAAATCTATATTATCAGTCATTTCAATAGTATTACCTGGTTGATAATTTTTTCCTGTGCCATCATTTTTAGTATTCCAACCTTTGAAATTGTACCCACTGTTAGAAGCACCTAATGCAGAGGCACCTAATACAGAAACTTTTCCGCCTTTTTCATATTTTTCTTCTTTCAACAATACTTGACCATCATCACTGCTACTATTATTAAAGTACCTTAAACTTACATAATATACAGCCTTTTCCCATTTCGCAACTAAAACAACACTTTTTTTCATTTCTATTTGCTCACCTGGTTGAAATACTCTTAATGGGTTAGTTTTTTCATAATAGCCTTTAAAGATGTAACCATCTCTTTCACCAACTATTGGTAGTACTTTAGCGTAACTGCCCTCTTTATATTTTTTGTTGTCTTCTGGGGCTGTTACATTAGGATAATCGCAGTTTTCATATTTTACCATAAATTCTACAATTACTGTTTCTTTCCATACGGCGTAAAGTGTTACATCACCAATTATTTCGACTTCGTTGCCAACTTCATATTGTTCATCAGGAGTTGTTGCATCTTTGTTCGTGCTCCAACCTTCAAATGTGTAGCCTTCTCTTATATCTGTTATTCCTTTTACAGTGAATTTGTCACCAGATTTATAATGTTGTCCATCTACAGGAGCTATTACACTTGTATCTTCGCAGTTTTTATAATATTTTACCTCGAATTTATCTACTTCTTTCTTCATCCATACTGCGTAAAGTGTTATATTTTGGGTGATTTTAAATGTATCTCCTGGTTGATATACTGTTCCTTCACCATCTTTTGTTGTACTCCAACCCTTGAATATGTAATCTTCTATTTCTATTGCATCTAAAACTGTAACTGTCTGATTTATTGTATACTCGTTGCTATCTTCTTTTACTTCTGGAGTCGCTGTAACATCTTCTAAGTCTTTTATATTGGCATCATATGTAACTTTATATTTTTTTGCTTTCCATACTGCGTAAAGTGCTACATCACCAATTATTTCGACTTCGTTGCCAACTTCATATTGTTCATCAGGAGTTGTTGCATCTTTGTTCGTGCTCCAACCTTCAAATGTGTAGCCTTCTCTTATATCTGTTATTCCTTTTACAGTGAATTTGTCACCAGATTTATAATGTTGTCCATCTACAGGAGCTATTACACTTGTATCTTCGCAGTTTTTATAATATTTTACCTCGAATTTATCTACTTCTTTCTTCATCCATACTGCGTAAAGTGTTATATTTTGGGTGATTTTAAATGTATCTCCTGGTTGATATACTGTTCCTTCACCATTTTCAGTTGTACTCCAACCATCAAATTCATAATACTGTCCTTTAGCATCTTGAGCCCAAGCTTTTTCACCTTTGCCATTAACCCAATCTGCTATTGTCAAATTTCTTCCTTTTAATATCACTGCCTTAGCAGGAATGCTCTGTTTGAACTCATCTGACGTTTGGTACTTACCCGTGTCATAAGTAATTGTATTTTTAGCTAAAAAACTTTTAAATTCAACTTTTTTACCTTCTTTTGAAAACTGTTGCCGAGAAGATCCAATATCTACACCTATTACTTCTTCGTCACTAAGTGTTGCAAACATTGAATTCGCCGACAACTGGGCTGTAGAAATTAAAATCATAGTAGCTAAAATTCCTGACAAAAATCGTTTTAATTTTTTCACGCTATCAATCCCTTAGTTTAATATTAAAATAAATCAACATTAAATTAGCATTTAATTTATAAAACTATTCTACATTTTCAGCATCAGCACTATTTTCTGCCCATAATTGAGGAAGCTTAATTTCTGTACAAGAATGTAAATTATTTCCCTTAACTTTCCAAGTTATCTTCAAAAATTTCGCGCCATTTGCTTCATCATTTATTATCTCTGTCTTGCATGAAGTCACTTTAAAATGTCCTTCATCTATAGGATCACTTTGATTTGCTACCATTTTAAATTCTTTATATTCACCATCTTGGTAACTTTCAACCTTCAACTGAAAAGCCGAAGCCCCATAATGACCGTCATTATCTTTAAAACAACCTGTATTTAAAATTTCTGTACTTTCTTCTCCATCTGTAGAGCTTATGCCAAATTGTTCAATTTTTTCATAAACATCTTTGTCGGCAACTTCATCATCTAACAATTCAAAATATTTAATAATAGTTGCTTGATTGATTAATAATTTACTTGTAAACGTAGCTTCTATTAACCCATTTTCATCAGGTTGTAGATCTTCAATTGTACAATTTGTTTCTGCGTTAACAGGCAGGCAAGAATAACTTGCACAAAACACACTAACAGCTAAACAAATTAAAGTTTTAATATTAGATTTTTTCATGAATGACATACCTCTTTAAAAACTATTTAAAACTATTTTGTGCTTTGTTTAGATGAATTTAAAAACTTAATTTCCATTATACACCCCTCTGAGCACTTATATCTTCTAACGTATTGCTATCGTTAATTGTCGCAGTAACACTAAATGACTTGTAATCTTCTTCTTGACCGCTATCACTTTCGTATTTTTCTGGTAAGTTTACATAAATGTTGAGTTTTATTGTATGAGTTGAAGTATCATACTGTATAGTTGGCTTTTTGCCTTCTATACGGTAAACTGAAAATCGTGGGTTATTGATTACCTGATCTTCTGGATCTGTAGTTTCTTTTGTTTCAAAAACCAAAACATCGAATCCACTATCTTTTTTAGCACTAATACTAAACTTAATTAAACTATTTCCATCATTAAACAGTTGTCCAACATTATAAATTTCTACTGGAGCGTTTGCTACTCCACCTTTTACCAAGTCTGACATTGCTATAAAATCACCATTTTCAGGCTCCTTTTTTATAGCCAACTTAGTCAAAACTTCATTTAATCTGTCTGTTGAATAATCCTCGCTACAATCTATCTTGTACGTAATCAAACCAACATTGTTTGTAATTTTTCTTATATAATGTGTAATTGTAGCAACTAAATTCGGACCTAATAATTGATTTGGGTCGTCCGAATCTTTAAATATCACTTCTTCTGTGGTCGCCATATCATTAATATTGAAAAATGTCAAGGGTGAAATAACGCAACACACCGCCATTATTTCTGCAATTA
>CAYPLT010000037.1:7250-9927 GCA_964411695.1 uncultured Candidatus Soleaferrea sp. | reverse complement strand
TATTATAAAATGGTGAAGCTGTTGCACTAAATACTATATTATCAGAATGTAAAAATAAAAATATACCATGAGGTTTTCTGATTAAATCTAAACTTTTTCTAGTTAAACACTTATTATTTTTTAATAAGTAACCACCGCCGTTATCAGTTAAAATTTCTGTTATGTCTGCATTGTTTAATATTGTTACTTTAGGGTTTTCTGGAGAAATGTTGCTGTACTCTTGAAATGATTTTACAGGTTTTATATTTTTTTGAGGTAAAGGTTTTGTGAAGTTGTCGTATACTACAGCATCTCTTGCAATTTTTTCTTCTAGTAACTCTTTAGTAGCTTTCATATTTTTATCCCTCATAAATCTTTTTTGCATTCTATTGTCAAATATAGCATTGTTTGTAGCTATCATACTCATTCCAATATGATGTGCCATATAACTTTTAATAATTTCCATGTCCTCAACACGTTGCTTAGTAAAATCAGCTGCTTCAAAAAAGCCATAATGACCTTTAATACCTAATTTTTCCATTTTGAGTAAATTCTTTATTCCCATTTTAGGGAATAGTGGCAATGTTAAAAATGTTGAATAAGGTGAAATAACTAAGTCTTTGTCTAGATTTTGTTTTACACCTAATTTTTGTACACCATGAGCTTTGTATTGATAATATAAATTATTATCAAAAGCATAGAATCCGCTTTCAGAAATTCCCCATGGAATGTTTAGACCAGAGACACGTTTTTCTTGGCAATAGACGCAATATCTTAAAGCTTCGTCTAATAAGGAACCGGAGTATGATGGAAGCAAAAGATGTGGCATAAAAAATTCAAACATAGTGCCTGTCCAAGATATTGGACCAGCATACAGTCCATTTCTAGAAAGTGTACGACTTAAACATCCCCAATGTTTTTTGGGAACAAGCCTTTTAGCTATTGCAAAATAGCTTGTTAATCTAGCTTCACTCATCAAAAAGTCGTAATATGAATCTAGTAATTTATTGTTTTTTGAATTATAGCCTATAGAAAATAGATTTCTTTTTTTGCAATAAAATTTGCTTAAGTCTGTTTGGTTAATAATTTTTTGAAGTCTATTTACTAAATCTGCAAGTTCTTTTTTTTCAAAATAATAATCTTTAAGACCCTCTTTAAGTGCAACTAAGCAAGCTACAAAATTTCCACTGTCTACTGTAGAAACGAATGTATCTATTGGTTGTAAAGTTTTTATGTCATACCAATTGTAAAGGTTGCCATTCCATTTTTTTAAATTTTCTATTGTTGTTAATGTGTGGTTTATGTTAACATACAAAGTGTTCGTATCTATGAAGTCAAAATCTCTGGCGGCTAAAGTGCTTATTAACAAAAAACCTATATTAGTGGGAGAAGTCCTGTATGCAATTGCTCTAATAGGAGATAATTGAATGTTATCTGGTGGCAAATAGTTACATGAAAGGTTAAAATGATCTTCATAAAACTTCCACATATCAGCAGCATAGCCAATAAGAGTTTCTTTATATTCGTAAGGTAGATTCACGGATTTTTTTTTGCCTTCCGAGTTGCTTATTAACACGAAAGGTATTATAAAAGAAAATAGAAGACCTAAAAGTTTAAGACCACCAGTAGGGCAAAATATTAATATTAGTAAACCGATTAATTCAGGCACAAAAAATTTTTTTAATATGAACATGCTATTTAATTTTCGGTTATCGGCTTGTGCTGCTGTTACCCATTCTAGTAAATTTTTTTTGCTTATATATTTTCTATATAATGCTCTTATTATAGCATCAACAGATGTGATTGATTGTGATATTAGCATGATGGTTAAAAATATTGATTGAAATATATATTCAAATGCTTCTGGAATAACCTTTGTGTAAAATTTTCTTGACAGTGTAAATAACCCACTAGATATTATAGACATCGTTGCTGCAAATAATGAATTAAAGGTTATGGATAAAAACCCTATTAGACAGATTAAGGTTGCGTATTTGTAATAACAAATTTTCAAATAAATTCCAAGTAAAATAGTAAGCAAAGAAAATAAGCAAGAAAGAGATCTTCTTAAATTATCAAATAATTTATATTTATTTATTGGTGAAATATTTTTATCAAATAGGTAATTTATATTTTGCCAGTCACCTCTTATCCAACGGTGTAGTCTTGAAAGCCATGAACTTATATTAGATGGGTAACCATCAGTTAGTTCAACATCAGAAATAAAACCAGCTTTTAAATAAATAACTTCTAAAATATCATGACTTAAAACCTCTTCAGAAGGGAACTTGTTATTTAAAATTTCGTAATATACATCTACGTCTATAAGACCTTTTCCAGAAAAAATTGATTCACCAAACAAATTTTGGTATAAATCTTTTGTAGATACATCATACATAGTTGTACCGCCACATCCAGCCATAATTCGAGAAAATAGAGTACTTTTGGCCGAAGATAAGTCTGTGCCTATTTTTGGAGTAAGAATTGCATGTCCGTCAGTCACTATTTTATTAATAGGGTCTATTACTGGTTGGTTAAGAGGATGAAGAGCAGTTGCTACAAATTTTTGAGTGGAGTCGATTAGTAAATTAGTGTCAGCATCAAGGGCAACTATATATTTTGTACCTTTTAATTTTGTTATACACCCGGCATAACTTAAATTTGGGGTTGGTGCCCCTTTAATGAATCTGATTAATTC
>CAYPLT010000037.1:229-7240 GCA_964411695.1 uncultured Candidatus Soleaferrea sp. | reverse complement strand
ACGTTCCCATCCAATATATGAATTTTGAGTTTTGCTGTAAGTTCTTTTTCTAGTGATTAAAAAAAATCTGTTACCATATTGATTATTTAATAAATTTATTACTCTTACAGCAGAATCAATTTGAGATTTGTCATTAGCACTTTGAGGGTATTTATTTTGTGTAAAATCGGCTAATATACAAAAATTTACGTCACCAGCTCCATTTGAAAAATATAAATTTTCTAATTTTGCTTTAAGTTCTTTAGATTGGTTAGCCTTAGGCAAAATTGTAGATATTACAATTAAAGTTTTGCCTTCTGGTGGCACAACGTTGTTTATATCTAATTTGGGGAGGAAATCAGTTCTACATTTTTTTATTGTGAAATATTCGTTAAGAGGTCTAACAATTTCCCAAAAAGGGAAGTAAGTAATTAAAGATATAAGAATATTTTTAGTCAATAAAAAAATTATAAATGACAATACTAACGGAAGAAATATATTAATGTTGATGTATAGATTGCCAATTTTTTTTCTTTGATTTATTATATTATGATTATTTTTTAGGTAATAACCTATGTGTTTATTATCTGCTTTTGCCTTTTTTAATATTTTAGAAGCAAGTTCTTTTTCATTTATATTTTCTTTTTTGGCAATTTGTGAAAGTAGGTAGCGGTAATAAGATTTTGATTCATCATCCATTTTGGAGTAGGTTCCATCTGGGTCTTGAATAAAAATTTTTTCAATTGGGCTAGATTTTTCTATTATTTTGTTAAAGTCTAAGCTTTCCATATTTTTTAAATTTTTTATGGCAAAAGCAATGTATTGTGTAGTTTGTTCCTCATTTTGATTTATAACAATTTGAAAATAAACGCAGTCAATAAGAGATGTTTTAATGATAGTTGGTAAAAATGTAATTTCTTCAATAGGAATATAAATTTTTTCATATATACTATCTACCATTTTTATTATATTTTCTTCAGAAACTTCTTTTAACCCTGATGATATAAAAAATTTGTAAGTTATTAAGTAAATTAATGGTAAGTTGCTGTTTTTAATAGTTGAAAGGTGTATTTTATTATTTATAGATTTTAAAATTGATTTACATTCTTTTTCTAAAATATAAAAATTATCAGTAAACCATTCTTGAGAGGAAGATTTATGATTTTTATGATAAATAGATTTATAAATTTGCTTCATAGTTTTAAAATGCTTATATAATCTCTTTTTTAATATCGTACAATTATATTTTATTAAATCTTGCTCATTTATTGAATTAAAATCAAATGTTTTATAATTTGAAGTTGACATTGACATTTTTAAGCCTCTTTCTATTTTTTTGTGAATGTTAATGTATGGGATTTATATTATTATATTTAGTATAACCACATAAACACATGATATTGACTAAATTAAATTTGATATTAAAAATTTTTTATTATGTGATGTTATAAAGGCAATAATTACAAATAAAAAATCAAGTATTTTATAGTACTTTTATGATAATAATAGTATAAGAAATGAATTTTAATTTAATTAAGGAGATAGTAAAATGATGAATAATAAAAATTTAGGAAAAAATACATTAACAGGTCTGGGTGTAGTGGCTGCATTAGGTATGGCAACATATTTTGTGGTTAATAACACTCATCAGGCAAAGCAAAATAAGCTAAAAAAGAATGCAACAAAGGCAATTAAATCTATAGGTGGCGTTGTAGATTCTTTTTCATCTATGGTTAAATAAAAAAATTATAAAAAATATTAAAAACCCCTTTTATTTTTTAGAATTTGATGATATAATTTAATATGGAGTTTATGTTAAATTATTGAAGAAGATATGTTATAAAATTATGACATTTTATTATTAGTAGGTGGTGAAATTATATTGAGCAAAATTTTAATCACTGGTGGTTCTAAATTAAAGGGTAATGTTACTATTAGTGGAGCCAAAAATGCAGCAGTAGCAATCATTCCGGCTACTATTTTAGCAAAAGGTAAATGTGTTATAGAAAACATACCAGATATTAGTGATATAAGAGTGATGATGGACATTTTGTCTGAAATTGGTGCAACTATAAAAGAATTGGGTAAAAACACTGTTTCTATCGATACTTCAAATATAAACTGTCCAATAGTTCCATATGAATTGGCTAAGAGGATGAGAGCTTCTTATTATTTTTTAGGAGCAATGATAGGGAGATATTTAAGAGCCGAAGTTTCTATGCCTGGTGGTTGTGATTTTGGAGTTAGACCAATAGACCAACATATTAAAGGTTTTGAATCTTTAGGTATAACCGTTTCTGTTAACCATGGTATGATAGATATGGAAACAGACAAATTAGTAGCTAGCCACATATATTTTGATGTTGTTTCGGTTGGAGCTACAATTAACACTATGTTAGCGGCGGTAAAAGCAGAAGGAGTTACAATATTAGAAAATGTTGCAAAAGAACCGCATATTGTTGACCTTGCGAATTTTTTAAATTCTATGGGTGCAGACATTATGGGTGCAGGTACTGATGTTATAAAAATTCATGGAGTGAGTGAACTTCATGGAACGGATTATAGTATTATACCAGACCAAATAGAAGCAGGTACATTTATGGTGGCTGCGGTTGCAACAAAAGGTGATGTTTTAATTAAAAATGTAATACCAAAACATTTGGAGTCTATATCAGACAAAATTGTTAAAATAGGTGCGGAAGTTGAAGTTTATGACGATTCAATAAGAGTTATTGGCAACAAGGTTATTAATAAGCTTAACATTAAGACATTACCTTACCCTGGTTTTCCGACAGATATGCAACCGCAAATTGTTACTTTACTTTCTTTGGCTAATGGGACTAGCGTTATAACAGAAGGTGTTTGGGATAATAGATTTAAATATGTAGATGAATTGAGACGGTTGGGTGCTTGCATACAGGTTGATGGTAAAATAGCTATTATTGAAGGGGTAAAATCTTTAAAAGGTGCACCTGTGATTGCTACAGACCTAAGGGCCGGCGCAGCGATGTTAATAGCTGGGTTGATGGCTAAAGGTACTACAGAAATTGAGGAAATCTATCACATAGAGCGCGGATATGAAAATATTGTTTCTAAGTTAAAAAATTTAGGGGCTAATATTAAAGTAGTCGGTAATAATAATTTAGAATTTAAACATATCGTTGCAAATGATATGCAGGTAGGTTAATTTATTATATGTTGTCACGTTGAGTTTTTTAACGTGGCTTTTTTGATATTATTATAATTTTAATAACGAAGGAATACAATGGTTAAAATTTATATAATTAATGTTGATTTTAAATTGAACGAAGAAGAATTTAATAAAATAAAAAAAAATGTTAATATTAAATTAAATTATAAAAAAAATCAATCATGTATTTCATGGGGTTTATTATTGTTGGCTTTAAGGCTTAATTTTGGTGATATTAATTTAGAGTTTGATAAAAATATTTATGGCAAACCGCATATAAAAAGTAATAAAAATTTTTTTAATATTTCTCATAGCTACAATAAAGCGGTAGTTGCTATTGCAAGCCAAGAAGTAGGTATTGATGTAGAAAAAATTAAAACGCATAATTTTAATATAGCTAATAAATATTTTAGCAAATGTGAACGAGATTATATTTTTTTTGATGAATCGGAAGAAGAAATTAAAAAGAAGTTTTGTATTTTATGGACGTTAAAAGAAAGCTATTTGAAATTTAAAGGTATTGGTCTTGGCAATTTAAAAAATGTGAAATTTAATTTACATCAAAATGAAGAAGGTGAAATAAAATTTCATATTAACAATGAACCAGATTGTATTTTTAAAATTTATAACATAAATGATTTGAATGAAGATTACATAATAGCTTATTGTGGGTTAACTGAGTCAGTTGAGATTATTAACATAGATAAAAATACTTTGATAAATTTTTTAAATAATATTTGAGAGATTAATTTATTTTTATTAGTTGTTAAACCAAAAATTTAAATGAGTATGGTAGATTTATTAGGATATAATAGATTGTGTAAGAAAAAGTTAATTTATTTATACAGAGGTGTGAAATAAAATGAATAGTAAAATGAAAATGTTTTTAATAGCATCTGCTTTGGTTGTTTCTTTAGCGGGTTGTAATAAAAATAGTAATCTTCAAGAAGATTCTTCTCGAATGATGCAAGATGACAAAGAAGTTATTCAAGATGTTGAGCAGGAGATTGAAAATCCTGATGGAAATTATAAAACCGGACAAGATGGAAGCGTGATTGACGATTCTAAAGATGAAAATTTAGAGAATGATGTGGAAGATATGATGACAGAATCAGAAGCTGTCCAAACAATGGCAAACATTAATTCTGAAGAAATAGAAAAATTAGATAATACTAAGCAAGGTTGGGGGCAAGGTAAAAATCTTAATGATAAAAATCAACCGATTGATGCTGTTAATTTTCAAACAAAATATGGAAAGTATAATGCCTATTTTATAAGAGATTTAGATAAAAAAAACGTATATTTAACTTTTGATGAAGGTTATGAAAATGGTTATACAGCGCCTATTTTAGATGTCTTAAAAGATAAAGGAGTTTCGGCTGTTTTTTTTGTAACTTTGCCTTATGTTAAACAAAATCCAGACTTAATTAACAGAATGATAAGCGAGGGACATATAGTTGGAAATCATAGTGTTAAGCATAAATCGTTTCCAACAATTAGTGTAGAAGAAGGTCAACAAGAAGTTGAAGGTTTGCACAATTATATGAGAGAAAATTATAATTACGAAATGACTTTATTTAGGTTCCCGTGTGGAGAGTTTAGTGAACGAAGTTTAGAATTACTTAATAAACTCGGTTATAAATCAATTTTTTGGAGCTATGCTTATGCTGATTGGGACCCGAATAAGCAAATGGAACCAGCTAAAGCAAAAGATAAAATAATTTCTGCAGCACATGATGGAGCTATCTATTTATTGCATGCAGTTTCTAAAACCAATGCTGAAATTTTAGGCGATGTTATAGATCAATTAAAGGCATCTGGATATGATATATCTAAATTTTAAAATAAAAAAATTTAAAATCTAGTTTGGCTAAACAACAGCTAAATTGGATTTTTTATATAACAAAAACTTTTTATAGTTAAATTGCAGAAAATACAATAAATTGGAGATAATAAAAAATCGAATTAGAGCAATTAAATTATATAAGTCATTGCAATAATTTATGATGGTGGCATGCATAATAAATCAAAAAAATCATATTTAATTTTATAATTAACTAGATACAAAAATTTTAAAATACATAAATTTAGCTCTTGACAAAATATAATCTATATATTAAAATAAATAATTGATAGTTGATTTACGGTTTATGGCGTACCCTTCCATTAAAGGCTTTATTACCATAATCTGTAGTTAACTGAATATTTTATTGTTAGGAAGGTAAATATTAATATGTTAAATAAAGAATTAAAAACAGAAATTATAAACCAAAATAAACGTAGTGAGAAAGATACCGGTTCTCCCGAAGTACAAATTGCTATTTTAACAACTAGAATTAACCAGTTGAATGAGCACCTTAAAGAACATAAAAAAGATCATCACAGCCGTAGGGGATTACTTAAAATGGTTGGCCACAGACGTAATTTATTAAATTATTTGATGAAAAAAGATATTGAAAGATACCGTAGCATAATTGCTAAACTTGGTTTACGTAAATAATTAAATAATCAAAAATTTAATGAAATTATCACTTAAAATAGTTTAGGTTACGTAAATAAATGTTTATAAAATAAGCTTATTGACATTTGTTTCGTAGCCTTTTATTTTTGTGTAAAGTACTTTTGAAAGGAGCTAAAAAATGATAGGTAATAATTTTAAAGAATATACAATAGATTTTGCAAACAAAAGGTTGATAATACAAACAGGTAAAATGTGTGGTCTTTCAAATGGATCATGCTTAGTAAAATATGGAGATACTACTGTTTTAGTTAATGCTACAGCATCAAAACAACCGCGTGAAGGTGTAGATTTTATGCCACTATCTGTTGATTTTGAAGAAAGGCTTTATGCAGTAGGTAAAATACCAGGTTCATTCTTAAAAAGAGAGGGAAGGCCTACTGAAAATGCTATTTTATCTTCAAGGTTGGTTGATAGATCTATTAGACCGTTATTTAATAAAGATATGAGAAACGATGTAGCAATTACAATGACTGTTATGTCTGTAGATTTAGATTATTCTCCAGAAATTGCTGGTTTAATAGGTGCATCAGTTGCTCTTTCTATTTCAGATATTCCATGGAATGGACCTATTGCTGCTGTTAATGTTGGATTAATAGATAATAAAATTGTGCTTAACCCTTCTGAAAAAGAAGCAAATGTATCAGATATGAGAATCACTGTTTCAGCTTCTAATGAAAAAATTGTTATGATAGAAGCTAATGCAAACCAAGTAACAGAGTCAACAGTGATGGAGGGCATAAAGATTGCGCATCAAGAAATTAAAAAAATTGTAAAGTTTATAGAAAATATTAAGTCTGAAATTGGTAAAGCAAAATTTGAAGTTGCTTCTATTAATATTCCAGATGAAATGTATGAAAACATAAGTGAGTTTTCTAAAGAAGATATTAAATTTGCTCTCGATACTAATGATAAAAATGTTAGAGAAAAAAGATTGGCTCCGATTGTAGAGTCTATTCATGAAAAATTTGATGCTATTTATCCCGAACAAGAAAGTTTGATAGATGATTGTATTTACAAAATACAAAAAAATATTGTTAGAACTTGGTTACTAGAAGAACAAAAGAGAGTAGACGGTAGAAAAATGGATGAGATGAGACCTCTTTCTGCAGAAGTTAATCTTATTCCTAGAGTGCATGGTTCTGGTATGTTTACTAGAGGACAAACACAAGTATTATCTATTGCAACTTTAGGCGTTTTACGAGACGCTCAAACACTTGATGGAATAGATGGTGAAGAATTAAAACGTTATATACATCATTATAATTTTCCTTCTTACTCAGTGGGTGAAACAAAACCAAGTCGTGGTCCGGGTAGAAGAGAA
>CAYPLT010000037.1:0-219 GCA_964411695.1 uncultured Candidatus Soleaferrea sp. | reverse complement strand
TGCAGAAAGAGCTTTAGAACCTGTTATTCCTCCAGTTGACAAGTTCCCGTACACTATAAGAGTTGTATCTGAGGTTTTATCATCTAATGGTTCAACATCTCAAGCTTCTATTTGTGGTTCAACTCTTGCACTTATGCAAGCAGGTGTACCAATTACTGCCCCTGTAGCAGGTATTTCATGTGGTTTAATAACCAAAGATGACAAGTGGATGACGATGAT
>CAYPLT010000036.1:0-9934 GCA_964411695.1 uncultured Candidatus Soleaferrea sp. | reverse complement strand
TATTTTTAAATTTATAAAAACATAAAAATAAGCTAAGCTAAATGTTATGCAATTGGTTGCATATAAAAAAAGCTAAGCTTATTTTTTATATAATAAAAACCCTAGTTTAGCCGGGGGAATTTATTTAATTTGTTTTGTAAGAGCAGTGCTTAAAACTTCATCAATTTTGGTAACTGTTACAAAGTTAATAGAATTTTTAACAACAGGGTCTATTTCGTGCAAGTCGGAAGCATTTTCTTTTGGTATGAGTACAGTTTTAATTCCAGATTTGTAAGCTGCCATAGTTTTTTCTTTCAAACCACCAATAGGTAAAACTCTGCCTCGTAAAGTTATTTCGCCTGTCATAGCTACGTCTTTTTTTATTGAAATTTTAGTTAATTCTGAAACTAAAGCAGTACAAATTGTTACGCCGGCAGATGGACCATCTTTTGGTACAGCACCCTCTGGAACGTGTATATGAATATCTTTTGTTTTGTGAAAATCTGCATCAATTCCAAATTCTTGTGCTCGGCTTCTAACATAACTTATTGACGCTTTAGCAGATTCTTTCATAACATTACCTAAATTACCTGTTAGTTCAATTTGACCACTTCCATTTAGAACAGAAACTTCAATATGCATTATTTCTCCGCCAATACTAGTCCAAGCCAAACCAGTTGCAGTTCCAACTTCATCATTTTCAAGTAAACGGTCTGGTTTAAATTTTTTTGGTCCTAAATAATTTTCTATATTTTTAGATGAAATTGTTATTTTTTTAAAGTTTTCATTATTAATTTTATTTTGAGCTACTTTTCTTAATATTTTGGAAATGTTTCTTTCCAAATTTCGCACGCCGGCTTCTGCGGTGTAATGGTTGATAATATCTAAAAAAGCACCATCATTAAATTTAACATCTTTATTTGTTAAACCATTTAACATAATCTGTTTGTTTAATAGATGTTTTTTGGCTATATTTAATTTTTCAGTTTCGGTGTAACTTGTTACTTCTATAATTTCCATTCTGTCCAGTAAAGGTGCAGGAATTTCATACTTATCATTTGCAGTGGCAATAAACATTACATCACTTAAATCAAATGGAATTTCTACATAATGGTCAGTAAACTGTGAATTTTGTTCTGCGTCTAAAACTTCTAACATCGCTGAAGCAGGGTCGCCATTAAACGTTGAAGACATTTTATCAATTTCATCAAGAAGAATTAATGGGTTTTTAACACCGGATGTATTTAGTGCATTAATTATTCTACCTGGCATTGCACCAATATAAGTTTTTCTATGACCGCGTATTTCACTTTCGTCTTTAACTCCACCTAATGAAATTTTAACATATTTACGCCCAATAGTTTTAGCTATTGATTTTACTATTGATGTTTTACCTACTCCAGGAGGACCGCATAAACATAAAATTTGACCACGAACATCTGGGTTTAATTTTTTTACTGCTAAAAGTTCAATTATTCTTTCTTTAACATTGTTTAGACCATAATGTTCTTTGTCCAGTGCTTCCTTAGCATTAGTAATGTTAATTTTGTCTTTTGTTTTTTTGTGCCATGGTAAGTTTATGCAAGTGTCTAAATATGTTTTTATAACTGACGCATCAGGTGAAGAAGATGGAATTTTAGATAGTCTTTCTGCTTCTTCAAGTAATTTTTTTTCAACATCTTTGTCTTTAAGCTCAAGACTTGATATTTTAGATTTATATTTTGATTTTTCTTCGGCAGGAGAATCTTCGCCAAGCTCTTCATTAATTAATTTTAATTGTTCTCTTAAATAATACTCACGTTGATTTTTATCAATTTTTTTGTGTAATTTTTTTAGAATATCTTTTTCTATAAACATTATGTCTAAGTGGTGAGATAATGCAGAAACTAAAATTTCTAGTTTTTTAATTGGGTTATTTTCAGTTAAAATTTTTTGTTTTGTATCAACGTCTAGGTTAGTATTTGCTGCAATATATTCGGCAGTAAAAATTGGGTCATGGTTAAATGCTAATGTATTAAATAAAACTTCCTCAGTAATGTTGTCTAATAAACTGCAATATTGGCTTAATAAATCGTTGGCTGTATGAATAAGCGCTTCGAGCTTATTAGTTTGTTTGTACTCTACTGATTCTATGATTTCAATATCTGCTTCAAAAAAACTTTTTTTAGTGTATAATTTATTAATTTTGCATTTATAATCTGTTTCTATTAATATTTTTATGCTACCGTCATTGTTTTTTATGACTTGGGCAATGGTTGCAATTACTCCAACATCATAAATTTCATCACTTGTTGGTTGCTCATCAGCAAGATTTTTTTGAGTGACAAAAAATATTTTTTGATTTTTTTTCATAGCTGCTTGTAAAGCCGCAATGGATTGTGGTCTAATAATATCAAATTGCATTTTATTATCAGGGTATATTACAACACCACGTAATGTTATTACTGGAATTTGAGTAAATATATTTGTATTTTTTTTCATTTACTATCCTCGGTATTTTTTTAAATTCAAATTGTTTGTAAATGTCATAGTAAACAATTGTCTGTATTTATGTAATCGTAGATAAATAATCAGTTAGTTTACATTAATTTTACATATAAAAATATTTTAGCATATTTTTCTTATTTAGTCAATAAAATAACAGAAAACAGATTATAATTTCGCTTGAATTTAAGTTATATGTTATAAAAAAAGTGATAACAAAACCTTAGATAAGAAAATTTGTTATCACTTTTAATTTATAATAAGTTATAATACAAACTAATAATCTATCTTTAAATCTGAAATATTTTTACTTTTAGCATATTTTTCAGAAATAGTTATTTTTTTAATTTTGCTGTCTGATGGAGCAGAAAACATTATGTCTGATAATATGTCTTCTATAACGGCTCTTAAACCTCTGGCTCCTGTTTTATTTTCTAAGGTTTTTTTAGCAATATATTGTATGGCTTTTTTTTCGAACTCTAAATTAATACCGTCCATTAAGAATAATTGTTTGTATTGTTTAATTATTGCGTTCTTTGGCTCTGATAAAATTTTAACCAATGCATCTGCATTTAAACTTTGTAGTGGGCATATAATTGGAATTCTGCCAATTAATTCTGGAATCATACCATATTTAACAAGATCTTCCTGAGAGAGCTGTTTAATAAGTTGTTCAGAGTTATTTTGGTTAGAATTTTTTATGTTTGCACCAAAACCCATTGATGATTTTTCTACACGTTTTCTAATGACATCTTCTATACCTTCAAAAGCGCCACCACAAATAAATAATATGTTAGATGTGTTGATTTGTATGAATTCTTGTTGAGGATGTTTGCGACCACCTTGTGGTGGAACATTTGCAACAGTACCTTCTAGAATCTTTAATAAAGCTTGTTGAACACCTTCACCACTTACATCTCTGGTTATAGAGCGATTTTCACTTTTTCTGGTTATTTTATCGATTTCATCAATATAAATAATACCGCGTTCTGCTTTTTCAACATCAAAATCAGCCGCTTGAATAAGTCTCAGTAAGATGTTTTCGACATCTTCGCCAACGTACCCAGCTTCTGTTAATGTAGTTGCATCGGCTATAGCAAAAGGCACTTCTAGTTTTTTTGCTAGTGTTTGAGCAAGTAAAGTTTTTCCAACCCCAGTTGAACCCAGTAATAGAACATTGCTTTTTTGTATGTCTACTATATTGTCAAGTTTATTTATTGTATTAATTCTTTTATAATGGTTATAGACAGCAACAGATAGAATTTTTTTAGCTGTATCTTGCCCAATTACATATTCATCTAGATAATCTTTTAATTGCATTGGTGTTGGTAACTCAAAATTTGTATTAAATGGTGTGCGTTTTTTAGTAATATTCTGATTTTCTTCAACCAAAACATTTTGACAAAGTTCAACGCATTCATTACAAATACATACGCCTGGACCGGCAATCATACGACTAACTTGATCTTGTAATTTGCCACAAAAAGAGCATCTTAAATTTTTAAAATCATCTATATTATTTTTAGGCATAGTAATAACTTATTTTCTCCAATCCGATAAGATTTTAAAATTGAAATATTAAAAATAAATATATGAAAAAAGTTGAATAAAAAATTATGATGAATTGTTTTGTTTTTACAAAGTGTAAAAGATGAAAATTAATCGATCTTAAACTCGTTTTGTAATTACTTTATCAATTAAACCATAATCTTTAGCTTCTTGAGCAGACATAAAATTATCACGTTCAGTGTCTCTTTCAATAATAGAAACATCTTGACCTGTGTTGGCTGCAAGAATAGTGTTTAAATTGTGTTTTATTTTTATTATTCTTTCGGCATGGATTTTAATGTCTGTAGCTTGACCTTGTGTTCCACCTAAAGGTTGGTGAATCATTATTTCACTGTTTGGTAATGCAAAACGTTTGCCTTTTGCACCACAAGAAAGTAAAAATGCACCCATAGAGGCAGCCATACCAATGCAAATAGTAGAAACATCACATTTTATATATTGCATAGTATCATAAATTGCCATGCCAGAAGTTATTGAACCACCAGGGCTATTAATATATAAATTAATATCTTTTTCAGGATCCTGACCTTCTAAATATAGAAGCTGAGCAACAACAAGACTAGCTGTTACATCATTAACTTGATCACTTAGCATAATTATTCTGTCGTTAAGTAATCTGGAATATATATCATAAGATCTTTCGCCTCTGCTAGTTTGTTCTATAACAACAGGAACTAAACTCATAATATTTCACCTCATACATTAAGTTTATGTAAAATATTATTAAATAATTTACATAAATTTAAATTTATTAAAATTTTTTTATTTTATTTTTGTTCGGCAATTACTTCAGTAATTTTCGCAGAATCTTTAATCAATTTTATGGCTTTGTCAAGCTTAACATTCTCAATAATATTTTCGTTGCTAAATACTTGTTTAACTTTATCTTCTGTAATTTTGTACTCTTTAGCAAGTGAAGCTATAGATTCATCTATTTCAGATACTGATGCTTCAATTTTTTCAAGTTCAATAATCTTTTTTAAAGCTAGTGATAGTTTAACATTGTTTTCAGCTTCTGAAACAAATGATTTATTGAAATCTTCTACAGATTGACCAATATATTTTAGATATGTGTCAATGTCTAAACTCTGATTTTTTAAATTATTTTCAAATTTGCTTTTTAACTCTGTTACTCTGTTATCAATCATAATTTGAGGAATGTCGGCTTTCATATTAGAAATAACCATATCAGCTAAAGAATGTTCTACTTCTAAGTCGGCTTGATTGTCTTTATAAGATTGTATTGATTTTTTAATGTCTTCTTTAAAAGATTCAACATCATCAAATTCACTGATGTCTTTTACAAATTCATCATCTAATTTTGGAAGTTCAATCTCTTTAATTGAATGTAAAATTATTCCAAATGTTGCTTTTTGGGATGCAAGACTTTTTTGATGGTAGTCATCAGGAAAAGTAACATTAATGTCAAATTCATCACCAATTTTGTGGCCAATAACTTGGTCTTCAAAACCAGGTATGAATTGATTAGAACCAAGAGTTAAAGAGTAATTTGAAGCTTGTCCGCCTTCAAATGCAACTCCATCTACTTTACCTTCAAAATCTATTATTACGATATCACCATTTTTTGCAGGGCGGTCTGTAATTTCGATTGTTCTTGCATATGAATTCATAATTCTTTGAATTTCGTTTTCAACGTCTTCTGATGTAGCGATTTTTAAATTTTTAGTTACGTTTAACTCTTTATATTGTCCGAGTTCAACTTCTGGTGAAGCAGTACATTCAACTTTAAATTTAAAACCATTGTCAATGTCTACAGATATAATATCTATTTTTTTAGTACCTACGATTTCTAAACCAGACTCTTTAATAGCGTCCATATACGCTTTAGGGTACAAATTATTTATAGCATCATCCCAAAATACATTGTTACCATACATTTTTTCTATTATGGATTTTGGTGCTTTACCTTTTCTAAAACCTGCAATGTTAATTTTAGAGACGTTCTTTTTGTAAACTTTTTCAATTTCTTTTAAGAAGTCTTCTTTAGAAACAGAAACTTCCATAAGATAATCATTGCCTTGTATTTTCTCGCATTTTAATAAACTCATTTTAGGCCTCCTAAGTTATTTTTGATTTTATTAATATTAAGTTAATAACATATAGATTTCTTTACTATATATATTATAATTCATTAAAAATCATTTTTCAATCCTTTTTTTAAATTTACTTTTTAAATGTCGTTAAAATAATTTTTTAAGGTGAATGTTTAGTGAAAGTAGGGATGCTTAAGGTGTTTCATAGAGCAATGCAAGGCTTGAAATAAAATTTTTTATATGTTAAAATATTCATCGATGAAGTTTTAAATTAAATTTGTTAAATGTTAGATGGTGAGCAAAATGCTTAAAGATTTGTATATTGAAAATTTAGCAATTATAAAAAAGCTAACAATTAATTTTGAATCTGGGTTAACCGTGTTCACAGGAGAAACTGGTGCAGGGAAGTCAATTATTATTGACGCTGTGAATTTAATTTTAGGCAGCAGGGGTTCAAAAAGTTTAATTAGAACAGGAGAAAAATCTTGTTTTGTTTCTGCTATTTTTCAAAATTTAAATGATGAAATTTTAGAAAAACTAAAAGATTTGAATTTTAAGCTAGAAAAAGATGAAGATCTCTTTATTAGTAGGGAATTTTTTTCTGATTCTAAAAATGTATGTAGGTTAAATGGTAAACCGTGTACAGTTTCTATTTTAAAAGAAATTTCAGAGTATTTAATTACAATACATGGGCAACATGACAACAATACGTTGTTTAATTCTGACAACCAAAGATATTTAATAGACAAGTTTGGCAAATTAGATAAAGATATTTATAAATATAAAGAAGAATATTTGAAATATTGTGATTTAAAGCGTAAAATTGAAGATATGAATATTGATGATGCTTACAGGCAGAGGCAGATAGATATTTTTAAATTTCAAATAAATGACATAGAAGAAGCAGATTTAAAACCAAACGAAGAAGAGGAACTGATTAAAAAGAAGAATTATATACAAAACTATGAAAATATTAAACACAATATTTTAAAATCTTTGAGTTTGCTTGATGGAGACAATGATACACAAGGAATTATTAGCTTATTAATTAAATTAGAAAAATGTTTGGCAAAATGTGAAAAATTAAGCAACGTAAATGAGATGCTTTCGGTTGTAAAAGATGTTCAGTACAGTATTAATGATGTTTTTCATGAGCTTAATAATTTGGCAAATAATGAAAATCTTGAAGATTTAAATATAAATGAAATTGAAACTAGGCTAGATGTTTGGTATAAAATAAAGCGTAAATATGGCAATTCTTATCATGAAATTATGGATTTTTATAGGAGCATTTCAGAAGAATTCCATCAAATATCTATGTATGATCAGAATAAAGAAGATTTAGCAAAATTACTGAAAGAGCAATATTTTATTGTAAAAGATCTGGCTGATAAAATTTCTGTTAAGAGAAAAAATGTGGCAAAAAAATTTGTTGAGCAAGTAATGATGTATTTAAAAAAACTTAATTTGCCAAATGTTGTTTTTGATGTTGAATTTAGTAAAATTGATTTTAATAATTTTGGCAATGACCGTTTGGAATTTTTAATTACTACTAATGTTGGAGAATCTTTAAAATTGCTATCTAAAGTTGCTTCAGGTGGAGAAATTGCTAGAGTTATGTTGGGCATAAAAAGTGTTTTGGCAGATAATGATTTGGTTGACACTGTTATTTTTGATGAAATTGATATTGGTATAAGTGGTTCGACTGCTTACAATATGGGCGGTTTAATGAAAAAATTAGCAAAGACCAAACAAGTTATTGCCATTACTCATTCGGCGCAAATTGCTTCTATAGCTAATAAGCATTTTTTGATTAGCAAAAAAATTGAAGGTCAACAAACTTTTACTCAAATTAAAAATCTTGATTATGAAGCAAGAAAATATGAATTGGCTCGTATTTTAGGTGGAATAACAATTACAGATATTACTTTAAAAAATGCTCAAGAATTATTAGAGCAAACAAATTTTAAATAAAATTTAAAACTAAAGGAGAATGTTTTATGAATAGAAAAGTTTCAATAGGGGTACTGATAGCACTTATTTGTATTACATCGGCTATAACGATGTGTTTAACTACAATTATTTCAAGAAGAGAATTTAATAAAAAGGTACATAATATTAATCAATTAGAGATGATGTATTCTAAAATTGCTGAAATAGACAAAACAGTGAGAAAAAATTACATAGAAGAAATAGATGAAAATTACTTGATGGACTGCTTAGCTCAAGGGTATATAAACGGAATAAAAGACAATAAAAATGGAAAATATATAACTGCAAAAAAATATAAAGAAATTCGTGATATTGGTAGTGGTAAATTAGTAGGAATTGGTGCAACGGCAGAAAAAGATATATCTGGATATATGAAAATTATTGATGTGTATGATTCAAATTTAATAGAGCAACAGAAAATAAAGAAAGGTGACCTTATTATTAAAATTAATGATGTTGATGTTTCTTTAGAAAATTATGAAGAATGCGAATCAATGTTGATTGGGGAACCGGGTACGACGGCAAAATTAGTTATTAGACGTGCAAACCAGGATTTGGAAGTAGATATTATTAGAAGCTATACAGAAGTTCAAATGCTTACATATAAACAGTTTGATGACATAGGGTATATAAAAATTATTGGGTTTAACGATTCTACAGTTTCTCAATTTAATAAGGCAATAAGAGAGCTACTTAAGGCTAAAGTTAATGGAATTATTTTTGATTTAAGAAATAACCCAGGTGGGACTATAAAGTCTGTATGTGCAATTTTAGAGCCGATGTTGCCTAAAGAACCAATTGTTCAAATGACTCTTAAAGATGGAACAACTAAAAATATGAAATATAGGGGTACAAATAAAATAAAAATACCTTTGGTTGCAATTATTAATGAAAAATCTGCTAGTGCAGCAGAATTATTTGCGCAAGCAATGAAAGATTTTAATAGAGCAAAACTGGTTGGTGTAAATTCTTTTGGAAAAGGGACAGTGCAACATATTTTTGAACTTAAAGATGGTTCAGCACTTAACTTAACTTTTGCAAGATTTCAAACAACAAAAAGTCAGAATTTTGATTCGATTGGTGTAAAACCAGATTTTGAAGTTAAATTAACGCCAGAACAAGAAGCTAACTTAGAAATTTTAGATGAAAATACAGATCCGCAAATAAGAAAAAGTTTAGAACATTTGAAAACAAAATGAAAAATTTGATTTATGAATTGATTATGAAATTAATATTGTAAGCGTTAATAACATAAAATAACATTGTATTTAAATATTTTTATTATTGAAGGTGTTTTTTATGGTAAAATTAAAACCCTTGATTATTAACATTTTTATAAGCTTGGGTATAGGCTTACTTGCTGCGTGGGTTACAATGGGTGCAATGCAGATTTATGATGATGTAAACAAACCTGCTTTGTCGCCACCACCTAGCGTGTTTCCAGTTGTTTGGAGTATATTATTTTTGTTGATGGGAATATCGGCGTATTTGATATATATTTCAGTGTCTGAAAAGAAGCAAAAAGCACTAACAGTTTATGGAGTGCAATTGGTTGTAAATTTCATATGGCCGATATTGTTTTTTAATTGCCAATGTTATTTATTAGCATTTTTATGGCTGATTTTTTTATGTGTTCTGATATTGTTTATGATTGGTTTATTTTATCGAATAAAGCCGATTGCAGGTTTGCTACAGATACCGTATTTATTATGGGTTATTTTTGCAGGTTATTTAAATTTTATGGTTTATTTATTAAATAGATAATATTTTATAAAACAAAAATTCCTTAGGCTCAGCCTAAGGAATTTTTAATTGGTGTCTTTAGACGTGGAAATAAACCCTCGGTTCTACCGAGG
>CAYPLT010000035.1:0-10333 GCA_964411695.1 uncultured Candidatus Soleaferrea sp. | reverse complement strand
CACCACTTCACCATCAGCTATTGCCTTAACTTGTGCACCTTGTGGCGCAACTATATCAACTCCGTTATGAACCCTCCAATCATTCATTGTTTTATTTTTAACAAGTTCATCGTTGCTAAAACCATTAATAACTTTTCCAGTTAATGGAGGAACTAAAACCATATTTTCTTTATTATCTTCCTCATCAAATTCAAAGTTACCTTCCTCTGCTGGTGCTTGAGACTTATCTTTAATTTTTTCTTTTACCCCAGTTTCTTTTGCAATTGTACGTTTTATGTTTTTACTTTTTTGATCTTCATCCATCGGAACATCAGACACAATATTATTAACCCTCTGCAATCCTTGTTTAGACATCTCATTTTTAGCTAAATTTACGCCTTCATCAATAAATTTATCAATAGATCTATTCATAGCAAACCATATTGCAGACCCTATTAAAGTTAAACTAACAGCAAGAGTAAAATAAAAGCCTTTACCTGCAAAAAATTCTTTTACCTTTGATGGCTTTTTTATTTTTAAATCTCTCATAAAAATCACACTCCAAAACATTAATTAATATTTTATTTGATTCAATAAGTTTATTTTTGCCAACAAATAGAAAAATATTCTTTTTTATAAACTTTTTAATTAAAATTTTATATAATAAAAAATCAGCTCTCTCTTTCAAGAAAGCTGAAACGAATAATAAAAATTATTAATTTTTTCAATTATTAAAACTTTCAGATTTTATTTTTATAATTTATTCATTTGATAATAATATATTATCTTTTCTAATAATTAAATTGTAATGAAATGATTTTATCATTGTTACTTATGTATTCAGGTAAATCTAAATGTATTACGAATGTTATAAAATTTTTATTATATTAAGATCTTTTTATGTATAGTTTACATATTTATCTGTTTTATTATAATTTTAAAATGTTTCTAACCATTGTGCTGGTGATTCAGTAGTAATTTTTGTAGCATATAATGTCAAATTAACAAAATAACTAGGAAATTAATTTAATTTTAATACTTTATTTAACATGAGCAATAAATAAGCAATTTTCCCACTTACTAAAATATTATCGCCATCCATTGTGCTCAAAAAGTCTTTATTACATCAAAGCTTGTTAGCTAAAAACACAAAATTCAGTCATCATTTTAGCTATTATTTTTTACTTACTTCACCCATATTTTTAAAACTTATTTTATTTAATTTAAAATTTGTCCTTAACTTATTTTTAATTTACAAAATGACTTTTAATTAATCTCCGAACATTTGATTTATCTTACCGTCATCAAACACACCAGGGCAATTTAAAATTATGTTTGAAATTAATTTTATTACGCTTTCATCGCTAACCAACCCCAAATGGTCAACATCTTTAACTCTGTAAGATTTGTCATGAGGCAACGTATTGTTCATTGTGGCACTTACAAACGTAACCGTTCCATCTCCATCATCCATCATAGTATATGTTAATTCACCATTTTGACCTTCTCCTATATCACCAATATCATAAATAATTTGAGAAGTTCCAATAGTGTTAATATTGTAACCTACTATATTATACAAATCAACATTACCTAGTAAAATACTCCTATTATTTTTATAAAGCTTATTGTGGAATAATTGTGCACTAGACAAAAATCTAGATATATTCGGTATATCTTCATGCCATCTATTTGTGAAAATTTCTGTATATTTATCATACGCATGTACAACTTTTTCAACTTGTGGCCCTGAATTAAAACAACAGCCTAAACAACCACACAAATAAGAATAGGTTAGCTCTTCTAAAACATTATGATCTTTCATGCTTACCATTTGTTCTGGCGGAAATAATTCATAAGCACTTGGGCAATTTTTAATTATTTCTTTTATAAAACCATTGGCCACAGGAGCTATTATAGAACCTATCAATCCATCAAAAAACTGTCCACTTTCCACAACATTAATGGCTTTATTTGCTCCTAAAAACGGCGTTCCAATTGCTATAAATTTATCTACCTTTGCTTTATTTGCTTCGTTCGAAAGGTAACATGTGCATGCTAGTCCGCCCATACTATGAGCTACTAAAACAACATCTTCATATTTATTTTCGTTTACAAATCTTTCTAGTTCATTAGCTATGTCAACATTTGACAAACGCCAATCATAAGAAAAGAAAATTATGTTGTAATCAGATAATTTTTCATTTTTAACTAAAGATTCGGCTAAATCTTTATAAACATCAACAGACCCGTAAAAACGTTCATTTCCTTCTTTTCTACAATCAAATGGATAAGACGGCTTTGTTAATAATCTAGACTTACCTTCATCATCACACACTAAATTTTTAAAGTCATTAATTACTCTTTCAACGTCAATGCCAAGTATTTTGGGTGCATTATGGCGTTCTATTTTTGTGCCATCTTCATCATCAACAAAAGACTTACTAGCGCTTTCTGTTTGAACAATATTATCACTACCATCAGTTTGACCATCAAAAAAATCTGGTGCATTTCTTCTAATTAGTTTATGTATTTCTTCTGGAGGCCAAATTCTATGGTTTTCAGAATATTGCACACCATTAAATTGCTGAGATTTAGCTGCAAAAATTTCTGAGCCAACAATTCCCGGAACAATAATTTCAGCTTTTTGTGGCACATGTTTAATAAACACATCTTTCTGATATGTACTAATTTTTTGTCTTTCTACTTTTCCATTACTTTGGTTTAAAACGTTTTTTGTTAACACAAATGTAATTACTTCTTCTTTATCTTCATTTACCTTATCAACCTTAATTAATATATTAATATCTTTAACTGTTGGCAACTCAATATTTTCTATAAGTAAAGGCTTATTTACCAAACTTAAACAAGAATTTTCTTCAAACACAGTTTCTAAATTAAATCTATCAGCATCATTTATATTATTATTTCTTATTCTTAAAGAAAATTTAAAATTTTCATTAGCATCATTAATTTCATCATTAAAATTTTTAATTGTCATTGAAATTTTATTTTTATTAATGCCATATGAACCATCATTTACAAAATTAGAATCACTATTTGATGTCCTTGTAAAATTCGAAGATACTCCAAAAGAATTCCCAAATGAAACTAATTTATCAAAATTATTATAATTAAGTTTGCTAAACTCAACAAAATTACATATTACCGCAACTAATATTACGATATTTATTATTTTTTTAAACTTCATTCTAAACTACACCTTTCATTTTCTATTTATATATCTATATTACTATGTTATTGAATTTTTGTCAAGTTTTTTTGTTAATAATTTTATTTTAAAATTATTAAATTAATCATTGTAAATTTTAAATTAATATGCTAAAATTTTAATATAGGCTTTAATAGCTTTTTTAAAATCTGAATTATGGAATAATATTTAAAAATATGCAATTATAATATAATTAGATTTTAAAATAAAATTATAAAGGTTAATTTTTTTATGAATAATAATTTTAAAAATTCTAATCTAAGCAAAAATCAAAACAATAATAATTCAAATAAATATTTTTATCTACCATCAAATCATCTTTTAAACAACAATTATGTAATAGAAGATCTAATTTTTTGTAATAGTGAAGGTGCAACATACATTGCCAATAATAAGCAATTTGATAAAAAATATTTTATAAGAGAATTTGCCCCTGTTAATCTTTCAAAACGTTCTTCTGATGATTTTCGGATTACTCCACTTTTAAATAAAGAAGCTCAATACAAAGCGTTAATGATAGATTTTATAGATTTATATCAAGTTTTGTCTAATATGTCATCTAAGGGCATAATTCCAATATTAGATGTATTTCAAGAAAACAATACTGTTTATGTTGTTAAAGAATATATAGATCTTATATCATTAACAGATTATTTATCGCTTTGCCCAAATGGTTCGCTATCTTGGTACAAATGCAAACCTATATTTTTAAAAATTAATTCAATTTTGTCAAATATTCACCAGCAAGGTTTAATACACCGCGGTATTTGCCCTAACAATATATACTTTGATAAATTCAAAAAAATATATATTGATGGCTTTTCAATAGCTTGTGTCAGAACCGCACATAGTGAACTTACAGATGAATTATATGAAGGCTATAGTGCTCCCGAACAATTTCAAACCGACGGCTGGCAAGGAACTTGGACAGATGTTTATGGCGTAGCTACAACTTTATACCGCTCATTAACAGGTTTTACTTTGTCGTTTAATGACAGTCTTAATAATAAACAAAATCAATCTATGATGCCTCAAGAAGTTCTACACGCTATTATATCTGCCACAAAATTCAATTACAAAGAACGTACAAAAACAATAGACGAATTCAATACACAACTTCTAAATGAAGATTTTAATAGTAACACTGCAATATACGACACTTCTAAATTAAAAAATCAAAATAACTACACCAACAACAACAGAAAAAAAAGTAATATAGGTGACAATAAAATGAAAAAAACTAAAATTTCTCTCATCATTATTATATCTTCTATGATATTAGTTTTTATTATTGCAGGAGTTAATATTATTAAAATTTTGCGTAATACTTCCTCAACACAAAAAATAGATGAAAAATATATAGAAAAAAATTCTTGGCTATTTGATGACTCTTCCGCCAATCAAACATATGTTAATGAAAAATTGGGTAAGAGCAGTAACAAAAATACAGTAACTTTGTCTATGAAAATATTACCTAACTTTGTAGGCGAGCAAATTAGTAATGTTACAAATAATAAGCTTTACAAATCAAAACTAAATTTTACAATGGAAGAAGAGTTTAGTGAATCTCCTAAAGGCGAAATCATTCATCAAGACCCTCTACCAGGAGTATCTTTGAACAAATCTAATTTAAATGTAATATTAAAAGTTAGCAAAGGTCCCGATTATGTTGATGTTCCAGATATTATTGGTCACCCCATCGAAGAAGCTGAAAATATATTAAAAAGTCTTGAAATAAAATATGAGATTTTTGAGGTGTACGACGAAAATTACACAAAAGATGTTATAAACTTCATGGACAAAAAACCTGGAGACAAAGTCATAAAAAATAAAGATGTGTTAATCTTAAGAGTAAAATCTTCTGAAATTGAAGAAAAACCGCAAAGTTCATCTAATACAAATAATTCAATAGATGACAAAAACCATTCAATTAATAATATGCATGTTCCAGATTTAAACCAAGATGGTAATAGCAACTTGCTTGAAGAACAATAAACTATAGAAGAAAGATTAAATTTATGCCTGACGTTAAAGATAAAATCAACCAAATAATCTATTTGCTTAATAACCAATACCCTGATGCTAAATGTTTTTTAAATTATAAATCTGCTCATGAACTTTTAATTGCCGGTCGCCTATCTTCACAATGCACCGACAAAAGAGTTAACATTGTTACAGAAAAATTATTTAAAAAATATAAAACTTTAGAAGATTTTGCCAACGCTGATATAGAAGATATTAAACAAATCATTATGCCATGTGGACTTTTTAACACTAAAGCTTCAAACATAATAGAAATGTGCAAAATGTTAATTAAAGATTTTCATAAAGAAATTCCTAACAACATAGATGATTTAGTAAAATTACCCGGAATAGGACGTAAAACAGCCAATTTAATTGTAGGTGAAATCTTCAAAAAACCCGCTATAATATGTGATACCCATTGCATACGAATTACAAATTTGCTAAAATTATCTTATTCTAAAAATCCTGTTCAGGTAGAAAAACAACTTAAAAAAATACTTCCTCCTGACAAATCATGTTTATTTTGTCATTTAATGGTTTACCATGGAAGAGAAATTTGTAAAGCAAGACGACCTAATTGTAATAAATGTGTAATTAATGAATATTGCCCTAGTGCTGATTTAAATAATAAATAAAATAATTAAAAGAGGTTCTTATGTGAAAGATCATAAAATTAATAAACTGAGATCTCAAATAGACATTATCGATGAAAAAATATTAAATTTCTTAGAAGAGAGATTAAAATTATCTTTATTAATAGCTAAAGAAAAATTAAATAAAAATCTAAATGTCTATGATCCGAAGCGTGAAAATATAATAATAAATAGTTTAAAAAATAAAAAACACATACTAATGTCTGATGACTTTATTGAAAAAATTTACCGTGAAATTTTAAATAACTCAGTATGTGAAATGAATAAATATATAACTAATGAAAAAGGAAATTTAAAAATGGATGTTTATGAAGAATCTTTAAAAAAACATTATGAATTAAATGGAAAATTAGAAATTAAATCTAGAATACAAATTGATAACTTGAATAATTTATCTCTTGCCTACACACCTGGTGTAGCCAGCGCTTGCAAACAAATTGAAAAAAATTCAAATTCAGCATATAAGCTTACCAGAAAAGGAAATATGGTTGCTGTAATAACAGACGGAACAGCTGTTCTTGGCTTAGGTGACATCGGTCCTAGTGCTGCCATGCCTGTAATGGAAGGAAAATGCATACTTTTTAAAGAATTAGCTGGTGTTGACGCGTTCCCTATCTGCATCAACTCGAAAAATGTAGATGAAATTGTAAACACAATATATCTAATCTCTAAAAGTTTTGGCGGAATAAACCTTGAAGATATATCCGCACCAAGATGCTTTGAAATAGAAAATAAATTAAAATCTTTATGTGATATCCCTGTATTTCATGACGACCAACACGGAACAGCTATCGTAACGGCAGCTGCTTTAAAAAATGCATTAAAAATTGTAAAAAAAGATAAAAAAGACGTTAAAATCGTAATATCTGGTGCTGGTGCAGCTGGTTCGGCTATCGCAAGACTCTTGATTAAAATTGGTTTTGGCGATATAATATTAGTTGATAGATTTGGTATCATATCTAAAGACTCCAGCTATCTTGATAACAAAAATAAGGCTGAACTTGCTGAAATTACTAATAAACACAATATTTCAGGCTCATTAGGTGATGCTTTAAAAGGTGCTGACATATTCATAGGTGTTTCTGCGCCAAACATTGTATCTGCAGAAATGATAAAATCTATGAATAAAGATTCTATTGTTTTAGCTATGGCAAACCCTACACCTGAAATAATGCCTGACATTGCAAAAAAAGCCGGCGCCAGAATAGTTGGTACAGGTAGAAGTGATTTTCCAAATCAAATCAACAATGTACTGGCCTTCCCTGGTTTGTTCAAAGGTGTTTTAGCATCTCGTCAAAAGACAATAACAGATGAAATTATAATTGCCACTATAAATGCAATCTCTGATATGGTTGCTGAAAATGATTTATCAGAAGAAAATATATTACCAAACCCATTAGACAAAAAAGTCGCAGAAAAAATATCAGATGCTATTGTAAATTTATTCAGATAGGAGTTTTATAACTATGAGTCTTTCAAACAAAATTTACTTATGTATGTTATGTTCATGCCTGCTTCTTTCATCTTGTTCAGCACCTGACAATAAATTACCAATACTTAAACCCGTAAATAATGAAGTGTCAGGTGCCGCATCAGAATTTGGAAAAGTTAATGTTGAAAATTCACCATATTACAAAAACATAAATTTTTATAATAGTTCTCCAACTTCTACTCTTATTAAACTAAAAAATTTTAAAACCTATCAACAAACTTCTGAATATTCTTGCGGAGCAGCATGTGTATTTATGACTTTAAATTACTTTGGTATTTCTAATGTTTCTGAAGACTCACTTGTAAAAGAAATGGACGTAAGAAGTCATGAAAATCCTAGAGATGATGGCTCAATTGGAGCAACAACACAATCTATAGTTGATGCTTTTAAAAATAGAGGACTAAATGTTACCTCATCATTTGATACACAAAATAAAGCAAGTATTTCTATAAAGTCTGAAAAAGATTTTTACCAATTTATTACACAAAAAATCAAAGCTAACAACGCTATATTAATTGAAAATGTTGAATTTGGTGGTCATTGGCGGGTTATAATAGGTTATGATGATATGGGCAAACCAGAAGAAACTGACACTCATGTTATAATTTTAGCTGACCCATATGACACAACCGACCATAGCCAAAATGGTTACACTATTGAAAGTGCATCAAGATTATTTAGTAGTTGGTTTGACAACAATGTAATGCCACCTAATCAACAAATTCAACAATATGTTTGTGTTTCTAAAAATTAAAATAATTAAAAAGATTTAATATAGGAGATTGATATTATGAAATACACTTTTATTCCTCAAGGCGTTTGTTCAAGACAAATAAATTTAGATATTGAAGACGGCATAATTAAAGATTGCTCATTTATTGGAGGTTGTAACGGAAATCTAAAAGGAATTTGTCAACTAATTAAAAATCAACCAATAAATGATGTTATTGAAAAATTAGAAGGCACAACATGTGGAATCAAGCTTACTTCTTGCCCTGATCAGCTTGCCAAAGCTTTAAAAGAATATTTAACAAAAATCAATAATTAAATTCAAAAACTTTTTATTCTATTGTTTTATAAATTCATTTTTAAAGATGTCCAATACCTTTATTTGGTTGTGGACATCTTTATTGTGAAAAATAAATTACAAATTTATATATTTATTATTTATTACCATATTTAGGAGGATTTTAAAAATCATGGAAAAAAAATACATATTCGTCACTGGCGGTGTTGTCTCTGGACTTGGTAAAGGTATAACTGCAGCTTCTTTAGGTAGGCTTTTAAAAGAACGTGGATATAAAATTACCATGCAAAAATTTGACCCATACATAAACATTGACCCAGGCACAATGAGTCCATACCAACATGGTGAAGTTTTTGTTACTGATGACGGCTCTGAAACAGACTTAGATTTAGGACATTATGAAAGATTTATAGATGAAAATTTATCTGTCAATTCAAACATAACAGCCGGTAAGGTTTACTGGAATGTTTTAAATAAAGAACGTAAAGGAGAATATCTTGGCGCAACAGTACAAGTTATTCCTCATATTACAAATGAAATTAAAGACAAAATATATAGCATTGCCAACGCCTCTGATGCTGACATCATAATAACTGAAATAGGCGGAACTGTTGGCGATATTGAAAGTTTACCATTTTTAGAAGCCATTAGGCAATTTTCTATAGAAGTAGGTATCAATAATGTAGTTTTTATCCACGTAACACTTGTTCCATTTATTTCCGGTTCAAAAGAACTCAAATCCAAACCAACTCAACACAGTGTTAAAGAACTACTTTCACTTGGCATTCATCCAAACATAATTGTATGTAGAAGCGAAATGAAAATGCCTGAAGACATGAAAAATAAAATTTCACTTTTTTGCAACGTTAAAAAAGAAAATGTAATACAAAATTTGACAGCTGAAACCCTATATGAAGTACCAATAATGTTAGAAAATGAAGGGCTGGCCAACGCCGTGTGTGACCATCTTAACATACAAAATAATAAACCTACATTACATGCTTGGAAGAATATGGTTGAACAATTAAAAAGTTACAAAAAAGCTATAACTATTGCAATTGTCGGTAAATATATTGAATTACCAGATTCATATTTATCAATTATAGAATCTTTAACACACGCTGGATCCGTATTTGAGACTCAAATTAACATTAAATGGGTAAATTCAGAAAAAATTACCGATGATAATATAAATGAAGAACTAAAAAATTGTAATGGTATTTTAATACCTGGTGGATTTGGAAACAGAGGTATTGAAGGCATGATTAAAGCTGCTACATATGCAAGAGAAAATAATATTCCATATTTAGGAATTTGTTTGGGTATGCAAATGGCCGTTGTTGAATTTGCACGAAACGTATTAAACTTTAAAGATGCTAATTCAAGTGAATTTGAAGTTACACAACATAATGTAATAGACATAATAGATGAGCAAAAAAATATTCAACATAAAGGCGGAACTATGCGCCTAGGTGCTTACCCTTGCAAACTAAAAGAAGGTTCCAAGCTCCGTAAGTTATATGACACAGAAGTAGTTTATGAACGCCATAGGCATAGATACGAATTCAATAATAATTACAGACAAGCTTTTGTAGAAAACGGAATGGATATTTGTGGGATATCTCTTGATGAAAAATTAGTCGAATGTGTTGAAATTTCATCTCATAAATGGTATGTTGGTGTTCAATTTCATCCAGAATTCAAATCAAGACCTAACCGTCCACACCCTGTGCTTTTAGGTTTTGTAAAAGCTAGTATAGATTAATATTTTTTCATAAATTACCTTAGAAAGGCAATAAAATGTATAATTTTTTTAATTTTGATAATACTCTACTAAATCAAGCTAATGAAATAGAAAATCAATGTCAAAATGTTTTTTCTAACATAGAATCTGTTTCAGCATATAACCAAGAAAAAGTTTTAGC
>CAYPLT010000034.1:0-10419 GCA_964411695.1 uncultured Candidatus Soleaferrea sp. | reverse complement strand
AATGAAAATGAAAAAGATAAACAAAAGAATAGTAGCCGGAATGTGATATGTACCCCCAATACTGGGTGTCCAGTATTGGGGGTACATATCAAAACAGGTCTGTTTTTTATTGTACAGAATTGTTCAATATTGTTACAGCTTTTTTAAAGCATACATCTTCTTTTACTTGCTCAACAGATGGGAATAAACTAAGTTTTTGATTTTGCATTTCAGCTGATAAATCAACGTCTGGCTTTACTCCAATTTTATTAATTTTATTATTTTGTGGCGTAAAATATTCAGATATAGAAATTTTTACAGCAGATCCGTCATTAAGAGGGTTGATAGTTTGAACTAACCCTTTGCCAAAAGTTGTTGTTCCAATTATTGTAGCTTTTTTATAATCTTTCATCATGCCAGAAAAAAGCTCAGATGCGCTAGCTGAATTTTCATTGACTAATATTACTATTGGAAGATCAAAATGCATTGATGTTTTTTTAGTTTTAATTTCTGTTTTTCTGTTTTTATTATTTTTAGTGTAAGCTATTACTGTGTTACTTGGCATAAATAATCCACTTATATTATTAGCTTCATCTAACAATCCACCTGGGTTATCACGTAAATCTATTATCAATTTAGATATGTTATTTTGAGTAAATTTCTCTAGTTCTTGTTTGAATTCATTACCACAGTTTACGTTAAATTCTATAAGTTTTATATAACCAATATCGTCTATTTGATGGCTAACGAGATTCGGAATTTTGGTCTCTGCTCTTTCTACGTTGAATTCTTTGAGTTCATTCTGACGCATAATAGATATTTTAACATATGTACCTGCTTTACCTTTAATTTTTTTTGTTACATCTTCTAAAGATTCTTTGTTTGATATATTTATATCTTTATCATCTACTTTAATTATTTTATCACCTTTTTTTATGCCAACTTTCTCAGCAGACGAATTTTGAAAAATATGTTCTACTATTATAGAATGACTATCGTTTATAGATATCATTACGCCAATGCCTGCAGATGAAAGTCCATTCATCATAAGCAAAAATTCATTGTATTCTTCTTTACTCATATAGGTAGTGTATATGTCATCAAACCCAGCAATAGCACCTCGTAAAGATTCTTCCATTAATCTTTTATCGTCTACTTTATATAAAAATTGTTTTTTAATGTCATTAATAATCTTATCTTGATGACTGTATTTGTCTGAGATAGATTTAATATTTTTGTAATGATTAGTATTTACAATCATCCTATTGCCAAATTGTATTCCTATAAATGGCTCAAGAATAATAACTATTACAAGTAAACAAATAGTAATTATATATTTTCTATTATTTTTCATAAAAAGCCTACCTTCTAAAATTTTATCAAAGTTTTATTAATTATGCAAATTATAAATTTTGTTCATAAACGGAATCTAAAATAGATATAGCAAGAACACTTTCTACAATCGGTGCTGCTCTTACAACAGGAGAAACATCGTGATTACCAGATATTTTTAAAATTGTATTTTTTTTGTTTTTTAAATCTATAGTTTTTTGTGGTTTTAAAATTGATGGTATTGGTTTAAAACTAACTCGCAAAACAATGGGCAAACCAGAAGATATTCCTCCTAATATGCCACAGTGGTTATTAGTTTTGGTTGATATTTTTAAATTTTCATCAAAATAAAATTCGTCATTTGCGTTTTCACCGTCTAAATCAGAAATTCCAAGGTCAAAATCTACAGATTTTACAGCCGGCACAGCAAACAATAGAGATGATATTTTAGATTCTAAACTTCCAAAGACTGGCGAACCAATACCTGCAGGTAAACCAATTACAGCAACCTCTATTGTACCACCAATTGTGTTACCTTTTTGCCTAAATTGATGTAAAATATTTATATATTCTATTTTATCATTTTTTTTAATAACAGGGAAGTACTCCAATGATAATTTATGTAACAAGTCATATGAAATATTACATTTATTGAATGGTTCAGATTTTTTATTATATAATTTTAAAATATGAGAACCAATACATACGTTAAATTTAGATTTTAAAATCTGGTAACATATACTGCCAGCAAAAACCAAACCTACAGTTAAGCGTGCAGAGTTATGCCCACCGCCTCTGAAATCATTATTATTTTTGTACCTAACAGATGAAGTAAAATCAGCAGTGTTAGGGCGTGGAATATATAAATTGTCATCATATGATTTGGAATTTATTTTTTGATTTTTAAATATGGCGCAAAGAGGGGACCCTGTGGTTTTATTGTTAAAAAAACCGCTTAATATTTCAAAATCATCTGGCTCTGTACGAGGCGTAGAAATTGAAGGGTCTATTGACTTCCTACGCAGTAATTGATGATTAATTTCATTTAAATCGATTTCAATTCCAGGCGGTAATCCATCGATGGTAATTCCAACGGCATTAGAATGAGATTCGCCAAAAATTGAAATTTTTATGTTATTACCCCAAACAGAGCTCATATATTTTCACCATTGTTGTCGTGTATTATTTTTAAAAGTTCATCCATAAATTGGCTTGTGTCTGAAAACTGTCTGTAAACAGATGCGAATCTTATATAAGCGACAGAATCTATTTGTTTTAGTTGTTCCATTACTAAGTTGCCTATTGTTAAAGAAGAAACTTCTTTTTCCATAGAATTTTGCAATTGTTTTTTTATGTTTATTACAATTTCTTCTATGTCTGATATTTTAATAGGCCTTTTTTCGCAAGATTTTAAAATACCTTTAAGCAATTTATCTTCGTTAAAAATTTCTCTTGACCTATCTTTTTTTATTACCATAATTGGTACGGTTTCGACTGTTTCATAAGTTGTAAACCGTTCTTGACACTTTAAACATTCGCGACGTCTTCTAATTTTTTCATTATCTTCGGTAGAGCGAGAATCTATAACTTTACTTTCTTTATACCCACAAAACGGACATTTCATATTGTTTTCACAACCTATTCATCTTTTATAGAATTTAAAGCACTAACTTTAGAAGCTTTTCTAGATGGAATATACGCAGCAATTATTGATACCAACATAGAACCAATAATAGTACATAACCATAAATTTTGATTAACTAATGCAATGTCTAATTTTACAGTAGCATAACTGTCATATTGCATCATCTTCATGTATGTAGAAAGCAATCTAGCTACTCCAGTTAAATTTTCAACATCGTCTACATTTGTAATATTGTTCATAAAGTTTGATATAAAATTAGTAATACACATACCAAATGTACCGCCAATTAAACCTAAAATTCCAGATTCTAATAAAAATAATAATTTAATATTTCCAACTTTGCACCCAATAACTTTCATAACACCAATTTCTTTCATTCTTTCATACATAGATGTTATCATGGTGTTGGCTACACTTAAAGAAGCAACAAAAAGTGTTATTGCACCTAATATTCCTAAAACTAGCTGATTGGATTTAGTACGAGCTTGTTCTTTTTCTACTTCTTTTATTTTATTATCAGGTTTGAACCCCATTTTACTAATTTTAGTGGTTATTTCTTCAACTGAGTCAATTTCTTTGACTTTAACTTGAACATTATTATATGTAAAAAGTGGAGAATTTGATTCATTTTTATTAGTTATGTGATTTAACCTTTTGTACTCAGTTATTAGTTCTTTAGCTAAATTTGCATTAATCAAAACACTTGTACCCGAATTGTCTGAGATATGCCAATCATCTAAATTTTTTACGCTGTCCCAATCCATTCGGCCAGATACAACTAAATTATATTTGTTATATTTCTGTTTTACAGATGATTCTGAGTATGTTTCGCTTTTACCAGTAATTTCATCATAAAAATCAACATCTTCAGTGCTAGAGTTTTTTAAAGGCAAAGGAATGCTTATATGCATATCATCTTTGCCATATTCAACGAATGGTGGTTTTAGTACAAATGTGTCTTGGTCATAATTATATTTGTCACGATAATATTTTTCTATAGGTGAATTATAGTACCTTGTTGTTTTTTGCCAATCTCGTACATTAGTTTTATTGAAATAATATTCAAAATATTGACCAGCCAAAACTTGCACAGATTTATGACTTGCTAAAGTTTTTTGGTTAGGTAATTTACCATTGAGAAGTTTGTAATCAAATTTATTAACATCGTCCATTAGAATAGCTTTTATTTGATTGAATTTATATCTATTGTTTTTTCCGGCAGTAATACAAATATGTCTGTCAATTGGAAGTTCAGCCCAAACTCCATCTACACCATCAATATTTCTAAGTTTTTTAATAGCATTGTCATCTAAATAAAGTTTTTGATTATTTTTTTTAGTTTTATTCATATTTTGGTCTAAACTTATTTTGATTATTCTTAAATCACATTTAGATGCTAAAATTTTTTGATTATTGCTTTTTATGGCGTCACCCATAGCTAAGGTTATAGAAACGGACATAGCTCCAAGAATTATTCCAAGCAAAGTTAGCCCTGACCGTAATTTGTGTTTGAGTAAATTGTTAAAACACATATGTAATAGATCAATAAATTTCATTTTATTATTAACACCCTTTTATTTGCTGGTTTTTATGGCTTTTAAAGCTTCAATTTTAGAAGCAACAACAGCTGGAATATAACCTGCGCACAAACTTATTAAAATTGTACCAATAACTACAAAAAGGCAAAGTTTTAGGTCCACTGCTGCTACCTTCATAACAGACTCACCGCCTAAATAGCTAGCAAAATCACTTTTCATACCTGCAATATAATTAGAAATAATTTGAGCAAAGAAGCCTAAATCTTCAGTTTCTGCAGAAACCAATTTATTCATAAAACTAGATAATAAATAACTACAGCCTACACCTAAACTTCCGCCAATTAAGCCAATAGAGCCTGATTCAATTAAAAACATTGTTGTTATATTTCCAAGTTTACAACCCAAAACTTTCATTATGCCTATTTCTTTAGTTCTTTCATAAACAGATGTAATCATTGTGTTTGCTATGCTTATGGCAGAAACTAAAAGAGCTAACGCACCTAAAAAGCCTAATATAAACTGGTTTGATTGCGCTTGAATTTGTTCTTTTTCAATTGCGCTCATTAAATTATAAACATTATAACCCTTTTTTTCTAATTCTTGAGTTATGCCTAAAACATCATCTATACTGTTAGCTTCAATTATAGCATATGTATATTCAAATTCTGGTGCAGATGAATCTTTATCAGTATCTTTAACTTTATTTAATTTGTATGCTTCACGAATTAACGTTTTTGCAGTTTCAAGATCTATAAATATTCCAGACATAGATATATTTGATAAAACTGCATCATCTTTTACTGATTCCCAGTTATATCTGTCATAAATTTCAAATTTATATCTTTTATATTTATAAGGGTTTTGGTTGTCATCCAAAACTTGCTCTTCTTCAGGGTCATAATCTAAATCATATTCAGACATTTTAGTTTTGATGTTGTTGGGGTATTGAATTCTTAAATTTACACGTTCTTTAGAAGCGTCAAAGAATGGTGGAAGAGGGTTAGCTTTAAAATCAGGGTTCCACTTAGAATACATATATTGTATAGGTGGTGAATTTTCATATCGATCTTCATATTTTCCATGTTTTTGTTCGTTATAAAAGAAGTATTCAAAATATTGACTGGTAATAACTCTAATTGTTTTGTTATTTGTTTGAAATTTATAATTACTAGATGGTAGCTGTTGACTATTTATAAATTTAAGACCAAATTTTTCTAAATCTTCAAAATTAACGCCGTAGATTTGATTGTAAGAATTATATTTGTCTTTTTTGCCGGCAGTGCATGATAGATAACTGTTATTGATATATAAATAGTAGAATATAGATTTAACTCCGTTCATTTTTTTTGCTTTATCAATAAAATCGTCATCTATGTAACATTTTTTAGCAGAGTTATTTTCTGTATTAGATGATACTTCTATCATTTTTAAATCTTTAGAGTTTTTCAAAACAGCTAAGCCGTTTTGTTTTACGGCTTCACCGATTGCAAAAGTTAAAGTTACTGATGCAGCTCCGAGAGTTACACCAAACAGGGTTAACAAAGCTCTAGTTTTTTTCTTAAAAAGGTTTCCTAGAGAAATTGTTAAAAGATCAAATATCTTCATCTAAGAGTGCTTCTTTCTTTTTTTTGATTTTTTTGTAAACCAAGAATGAAATTCCAGCTAAAAGAATAACAGAACCAGAAATTATGCCAATTAAAATAGGTGTACTTATTTTTTTTCTTGTGCTTTCTGCTTCTGGAAGTTGTGGCATTTCTTCATCAGTTCCTTCATCCATGCCTGCCATGTCATTCATTTGTTCTTCTTCATCTTCAACATTTACATTTAACCCAAAAGTTCTATCAATTGTGTGTTGTTGACCTTCTTCATCTTCAAAAGTAACAACTATTACACCGCTAATTTTACTATCTACATTTGGTTTTTGTGAATTAGATTGAGCTGAGTTTGGTTCTTCACTTGTAGCAACATTTGATTTTGTGGCTGGTAAAGTGGTTATTGTAAAAGTAGGTGAGGTAACTTTGCCTGAAGGTATTGTTCCAATTTCTTTTACGTAAGAGTCACTTTTTAAATTTCCGGAAATAGCAACACTAACATTTTTAACATTAGAATCACCTTTATTAGCAAGCTGAATTGTTACTGTAGATTCTTCTTCTGGTTCTACTTCTGTAGGGTTACAGCTAATATCAGCGATAGTTAACCTAGGTGGTTCTACAACTTTATGTACTGGTATGTAAATTTTAGTTGTCTCTTCACCAGATTTTCTTTCATAGTTAATTACATATTCATAAGAAAATTTTAGTTCAATAGGGTAAGAAGAGTCTTCTTTAATGCTTTTTAAAGCTGTAAAATCTACAGACTGGCTTTTAATTCCTTTAGGTCCAACTTCTTCTACATAAAAAACATTTGAATTATTTTTAATAACAAAATTTTCTCCGCCGTTTACTTCAATTCTTAAATTTTCCATTTTTACAGCGTTGCTAGAATTAAAATAATTAAAGCTAAGCGTAAAAGATTGTTCAGTGTTAATAGTGTTTCCGCCATAACTACACTCATCTATAACAATTTTTGGACTTGGAGGGGGAGCAGGTTCTTTTTTTGTGTCATCGACATCAAGTGGAATTTGAGAAATCATAAACGAACACCTATAATCTCTCAATTCACCTCCTACAGTGTAACCAACTCTAATTGTTATGGTGTTTGATTGACCATTAAATTTTACATTTTTAAAATTAGCTTTTAATTTCATTGGACCGTCGCTGTTTGTATTGCCAGTTTGAACTAAAGTACCTGTGTTAGTGCTTTCACCATAAAAACTAGTACTTTCTATAACAGCATAACTTGTCCCACTGTCAAACCCTTCAATGGCTTCTGTATTTTGGTCAAGTAAGCCTATGGTTAAGTCAAAAGCGGGTGAATCTTTAGTTAATTCTGTGACTTCTGCACCGGAATTAGAGTCTTTAATAGAATAATAATTTACAATTATTCCAGAAGAAACAGATTGTGCGGCAGATGTTTTAGAATTATATGAACTATTTTGAGAATCATCTGCAAAAGAAAAATAGAAAACAGGTCCAAGCACAGATAAAATCATTAAGATGGATAAAACTAAAGCCATTACTTTGTATTTTGTTGGAATTTGTTTATTTTTCATCTTAGAATCCTTTCTAACATATTTCGAAATAAATTTTATTTAATTTTTTCATCACTAATAATGTCACCATCTACAATTGTTATAATTCTGTCTGCAAAGTCTGCTATCTCTTTATCATGGGTAACAATAACAAGCGTTTGATTATATTTTTTTGCCATGTCAATCATAATTTGCATTACATCTATTGTAGTTTTGGTGTCTAAATTACCAGTTGGTTCGTCAGCAAAAATAATTTTAGGTTTAGAGACAAATGCTCTGGCTATGCCAACTCTTTGTTGTTGTCCTCCGCTCATTTGAGATGGACGGTGCTTAAGTCTTGAAGCAAGACCTACAATTTCTAGCATTTTTTTTGCTCGTTGCTTCCTAATTTTATGACTGTAACCTTTAAAAGTCATGGGTAAGGCAACATTTTCTAATGCAGTTAATGAAGGTAAAAGATTGTATGATTGGAATATGAAACCAGTATAATTTTGTCGAAAAATTGCTAATTTTCTTTCGCTAATTCTGCCAATATTATGGTTAGCGACTATTATTGTACCTTTAGATGGTCTTTCTAATCCTGCTAACATATTAAGTAAAGTAGATTTACCAGAACCAGAAGTACCTAAAATACAACAAATTTCACCTTCTTGTATTTCTAAGTTTATATTGTTTAGAGCAACTACCTTTTCATGGTCCATTTTGTAAACTTTTCTTAAATTTTTTACTTGAATAATTGAACCCAAATATTCTCCTCCTTTTTTAACATTTCTAATATTATAAAGATTTCAATAAATATTAAAAATATTGAAAAATAAGTTTTGATTTGTTAAATAAAATTAAAGCCGGCAATGCCGGCGAATATTTAATTTTATTTATTCAACTTCAATGGCAATTTTTAAACCTTGTTTGCTAGCAGCAGCTCTCATAATAGTTCTTATGGCGTGAATTATTTTGCCATTTTTACCAATTACTCTTCCTACGTCTTCTCTAGCAGTATGAATGTGATAAATGGTTAAATTGTCAGAACCTTCTGAAACAGTAATATTAACTTCATTTTGTTTTTCTACTAAGCCTGTTACTATTGATATTAATAAATTTTCCATTAGAAATCTACTCCTTATTATTGTCGATTGACATCGAACAATTATTTTTAATAACTAATTTAATTGCGCAATGAAAAATTATGATTTTAAATACTAACAATTTTTGAAAGTTAAATACAATAAAAATGAATTTTTAATTATATGATTGATTGAGATTTTAATAAATCTTTTACGGTATCAGTAGGTTGTGCTCCGTTTGAGATCCATTTTTTTGCTTTTTCTGCATCAATTTGAATGACATGAGGATTTTTTGTAGGGTCATATATTCCAATTTCCTCGATGCATCTTCCGTCACGAGGAGATTTAGAGTCTGCAACTACTACACGATAAAAAGGAGCTTTTTTAGCACCCATCCTGCGCAATCTAATTTTAACAGCCATTTAATCACCCCCTTTAAGTAAATTTTTTAATTAAAATTTTTTAAATAATTTTCTCTTTGAAAACTTGTTGCCAAAAACTTTCATCATTTTTTTTATTTCATCAAATTGCTTTAATAACTTGTTAACGTCTTGCACAGTTGTGCCACTACCTTTAGCTATGCGCTTTTTGCGACTAGCATTTATGATGGAAGGTTTTTCGCGTTCTTTAAAAGTCATAGATAAAATAATAGATTTTGTTTTTTGCAACTCTTGTTCACCTTTGTCAAAATCAACATCTTTTACTTTAGAGCCAACTCCAGGAATCATTGAAACTAAACTTTGCATAGAACCCATTTTTTTGATTTTTACTAATTGTTCTAAAAAGTCATTTAAATTAAACTCTTTAAGTTTTTTATTTTTATTTTTCAAGTCAAAAGATTCATTATTTAAAAATTGCGATTGAGCTTTTTCTATTAATGTCAACACGTCGCCCATACCTAAAATTCTTGAAGCCATTCTGTCAGGGAAGAACGGTTCAAGAGCATCTATTTTTTCGCCAATACCTATGAACTTAATTGGCTTGCCAGTTACGGCTTTAACCGAAAGCGCAGCACCGCCACGTGTATCTCCGTCTAATTTTGTTAAGATAACACCATCAATAACCAAAGATTCATTAAAAGCTTTTGCAACGTTTACAGCATCTTGACCTGTCATAGAGTCAATTACTAGCAACGTTTCGTTAACATTAATGTTTGATTTAATATTTTTTAATTCATCCATTAAAGCTTCATCAATGTGTAACCTTCCTGCAGTGTCAATAATAACTATGTCATGACCATAATCTTTAGCGTAAGAAACAGCTTCACAAGCAGTATTTACAGGGTTACTAACAGATTTTTCAAAAACTGGCACATTAATACTTTGACCAAGAATTTGCAACTGTTCAATAGCAGCAGGTCTGTAAACGTCACAAGCAACTAGCAACGGCCTGTGAGATTGAGATTTTAAATAATAAGCAAGTTTAGCACAGTGTGTAGTTTTACCACTACCTTGAAGACCACAAACCATTATGACGCATGGAGGTTTGCTTGGAATATTAATACGTACTTGTTCTTGCCCCATTAATTTTGTAAGCTCTTCATTAACAATTTTTATAACATGCTGTGCAGGTGTTAAACTTTGAAGGATTTGCTCTCCTATGCAAAGCTCTGTTACATTAAATATGAAATCTTTTACAATTTTGTAGTTTACATCAGCTTCTAGAAGAGCTAATTTTATTTCTTTCATAGTTTCTTTTACATCAGACTCAGAAAGTTTACCTTTAGTTTTT
>CAYPLT010000033.1:0-10618 GCA_964411695.1 uncultured Candidatus Soleaferrea sp. | reverse complement strand
ATCAGATATTCCAAATTTGCAAAAAGAGGTTAAATTTGAACCGGCAATGGCATTAGATGGTGGAATGGATGGTCTTGATTTTTATAGAATAATTACAAAATTATGGAAAAAAAAATTAAAACCAAGTGGTTTAGTTATTTTTGAAGTTGGTGTTAACCAAAGTCAAGATGTTTTAAATATTATGAGTTTAATGAATTTTTGCAATTTAGAGTGTTGGAAAGATTTAAATGGAATAAATAGGGTAATAAGTGGCAAAAATAAGTTATAATATACACTGACATAAAAAATATATAAAATTTGAGTATTTTTTTAAATAAATATATTGAAAAAAATCTTTAAATACTATATAATGGAAGTATAGTGATTATTGTGTTGTTTTAGAAATTTTTTGTTATTTAAAAATAGCATTCTGTAAAATAATAAAAGGGGATGATAAATAATTTGAATATAAAAAAATTGCATCTTTATAATTCTTATTTTGATATTGAAAAGTTTAATGTACCTTATCAAAATAATCAGCAATATTTAGATGATCTTAGGTATTTAGTAGATGCTTATGTTAATGCTTTGTTTAGAATTAAAAAGTCTAATTCTAGAGAAAAGGCTAAATATTGGGGGCTTAGGGGCATAGTGATTACTGACGATGAAGTTGATAATTCTGTGATGTCATCTATGCTTGAAAATAGGAATGTTAAAGTTGGCGAAGATATTAAACAGAGTCTTATAGTGAGCTATGATCATATTAATAACAGGTTGGCGCTCAGTGAAAGTATTAGTGATTGTTTTAAATTAGAAAGATTTTTTATAAAAAATAATTGTAATTTTCTTACTAGACTTGCTATAATATTTTCCTTGGTTTCAGAAATAGACAGAAAATATGAAAGAATATTTGGTTATTTGCAAGATGATAATACTGTAAAGAAGCCTACTGTAGGGTTAGTTTTTTCTGCGGCTTCATTAACTCAAGATGTTGATTTAAGATATGCATTTGATTTGTTGGATAACAAGCTTACAGTGTTAATTTTTGATGATATTACTTCTTATGAGTTACCAAGTTTTATTTCTAAAGGATTAAAACTTAAAAAATTAGCTGTTGACTACTTTATGAATAATAAAGTAGAAAGTTTTATGCAAAACACAATTTGCAGTACATTCTATCCATCTGAAGAAATAGATGAGATAATTGTAAATAAAGATGTTTGTAATAACCTTATTTTAGAAACATGCAAAATTTTGGAAAAAACTAATAAAAATAAAAATATTATACATTTATATGGACCTGCAGGTGTAGGCAAAAGATTTCATGTGAAACATTTAGCCAAGGCGCTTAATAAAAGTGTTTTATTTGTTAATTTAAAATATATAATGCAATTTGACAATAAGGTTTTCATATTACTTTCTAACGTTTACCTTTCAGCTTTTTTAAATGACAGTTTAATTTGTCTTTACAACTGTGACTTTGATGTTACATTGCAAAATGGGTTAGAATTCATATTAAATGATGTTTTTAGAATTTTTAATATGGTATTTTTGTTAAATGAAAATTCTAAATATTTTGAAGAAAGCATGAATGATTTTTTACCTGTAGTAGATTTTAAATTTGATTACCCGACGGTTGTAGACTCAGATAAAATATGGAAGTTTGCTTCCAGTAATTACAATATTGCCGATGATGTGAATTTTAAGCAAATAAGTAACAGGTTTAAATACACTTTTGGTCAAATAAAAGATATTTTATTAAGAGCAGACTTAGAAAGTGTTTCAAATAATAATATTATATCTAATAATCTTTTAATAAAAACATGTAGAGAGTATGCTGTTCACAACCTAGACAAGCGAGCTACTTTAATTAATTGTAATTTTACTTTTAAAGATTTAGTTTTAGATGAAGAGCAAAAAGAAATTTTAGTTAATGCTTGTAATTATATAAAATTTAAAGATGTTATTTATGAAGATTGGGGATTTAAAGAAAAAGTACAATATGGAAGAGGCCTAAGTGTACTAATGTATGGTCCGCCAGGAACAGGTAAAACTATGGGAGCTCAAGTTATGGCTCATGAACTTGGTCTTCAACTGTATAAAGTTGATTTATCTCAAATTATTAATAAATATATTGGTGAAACAGAGAAAAATTTAAATGATATTTTTACAGAAGCTAAAAAAAGTAATGCTATTATTTTATTTGATGAAGCTGATTCTTTATTTGGTAAAAGAACAGATGTTAAAGACTCAAATGATAAAAATGCTAATAATGAGACATCTTATTTATTACAAAAAATGGAAGAATATGATGGAGTTTCAATTTTGACAACTAATAAATTTAATAATTTTGATGATGCTTTTAGAAGAAGAATTAAATTTGTTGTTAGCTTCCCTATGCCAGATTTTAACATGAGAAAAGAGCTGTGGCAAAAGGTGTTTCCTAGTAAAGCTCCTATTGCTGAAGATTTTGACCCATGGTTTTTAGCAGAGAATTTTGAAATATCAGGAAGCAATATTAAATCGATAGCTGTGTCTGCATCTTATTTGGCAGTATCTGAGCAATCAACAATTACTATGAAGCATATTTTAAAAGCTTTAAAATATGAATTGCAAAAGAGCGGAAAAATAATATCAAAGCAAGATTTTGGCATTTATAGTGATAGATTCTAATATTTTAATTTATTTTAGGAGATAAAAAGATGTTTAATTTTAATATTTTTTCTAATATCTTAAAAAATAAAAAAGATGATTCAATAAGTGATGAAGAAAAATTGAGAATGTATAAATTTGAAATGCGTATGCAGTATATCAGATCAAGATACCCCAGTTTTTATAATAGTGACTATGTTAAATTATTAGATGAAGAGATGACGAATAAAAATTAGTTTTTAAGTGAAGGAGTGTAAAAAGCATATGGGTTTTTTATCTGGATTATTTAGCAAAGGTAAAGCAATGTTAAGTGGCGCTTTGAGTAAAGGTAAAGGTGTTCTAGGAGGCGTTGTTAGTGGTGTAACAAGTGTAGCTAAAGGTTCTCTTAGTAATTTAGCTCAAGGAACAATGGGTGTATTAAAAGGCAAGGGGCAAGAATTAATGGCTAAAGCACAATCTTGTATTCCCAAAATTAGTTTGTTTATAAACCAAGCGTTACAAGCAGTTAATGATTTGCCTGCACAAGTGCAAGGTCAATTAACTACTGCGTTAAAAACTGCGCAGTCAACAGCTACTAAGGCTAAAGGTCAAGCTATGAAAGTAGCAGCAAGCATGAGTAACTCAGATGCAAGTGGTAGTACAGGTGAAGAAGCAGAAGCAGAAAATGGAGCACCTGATGCTACAGAATAGTATTGTTTAAAATTAAAAGATATTTGGTAATTTTTATCAGGTATCTTTTTGTTTATTAATAGTGTTAAATTTCAAACGAAGTTGTAACATAAAAAATTTATAACGGGGGTTAATTAATAATGTTTATACGCAAAAAAATAAACGAAAGGGATGGTTAAAAATGAAAAAAATTCATAGAAAAGTATTAATATACGTGTTATGCAATATATTTATTTTTAGTATTATACCTTTTAATATTTATGGAGAAAAAGATGGAGAAATTATTGGTAATTCAATAAAAATTGAAAAAGAAAGCAACGAAGATTTTTGTGATTCTTCTAAAGAAATAGAAGAAGAAAATGTGAAAGAGCTTTGTAATTCTACACATTATATAAATGGTTTGCCGATAGTAAGACGTCAAGTTAAGTGTAAAATTCCTAAAGATAGTAATATAAGACGTAAACGAGCCAGTTATTTAGCAGAACAAAGTGGATCTTTTGAAAAAATAAAAGAACCATGGGTACCTAAAAAATCCAATATAAATAATATTGTTATTTTTGTTAGGTTTAAAGGTGAAGATGAATTTATAAATGAACAAAATGTTAAAATGTATATGGAACATTATAATGGAGATAATCTATCATTAAAATCATATATCCATGATTTATCATATGGATATTTTAATGTTCAAAGTAGTCTGTTTCCAATTAACTCAGAAGGTAAACATTACTCTTATGAAACTAAAAAACCAAGAGATTGTTATAGACCATATTCTTCAAACAATTTAAAGGGTTATAGAGAAGACGATATGAATCAAAGAGAATATGAGTTATTGACGGAAGTTTTAAATGGCTGTAAAACAATGATAGAAGATCAATTTCAAAAATCAGATGATTTAGATTTTTATTGTGATGGAAAATTAGATAATATAATTTTTGTTTTTAAAGGCAAAGAAGATTCTTGTAAAGATATGTTATGGCCACATCAATTTGAAATGGATAGCAAATTTGCTCAAAGCAATAATGTGCAGGTTAGAGGCAAATATTTGGGATTATATAATTTAATGACGGAAAGCTCATTTAGGGATGAAAATATTGGAACAACAGTACATGAATTTTTACATACTTTAGGATATCAAGATTTGTACCGCTATAAAAGCAACGGTATTCCAGTTGGACAGTGGGATTTAATGTCAATTCAATATCCTATACCGCAGTTTCCTTTAGGTGTTCCGAGAAGTGAATATGGAGCTCTTTGTGCACCACCAACTGATATAAATGAAGGTGGACGATACGTTGTATATCCGTCAACTACAAAAGACATGACAAAAACAATTTTGTATAAAATAGAATCTCCTACTATAGATAACAGAAATGAATATTTTGCAGTTGAATACAGAGCACCGGCTTTTTCTGCTGATCATAAAGAACCGATTATGTTTGACAGAGATGTTGGTTTGTCAACAAATACGCAATATCATTGGGATAATGTGTTGCCTAGTGAAGGAATCATAGTTTATAGAGTAAATAAGAATGTGTTAACAGGTAATGCAGCTAGTGATGGTAAAGAACATAAAGATTCTATTTTTGTCTTTAGACCTAACATTTCGAATCAAGGAAAAGCCGATGGTGACATAGGTAAAAATGCAGCTTTAAAAAATGGAGAAAGTTTAGGTTTTATAGACCATAAAAATAAAAAAATATGTATTGAACCAAACATAGAAGATATGATATATTTTTCTGATGATACGAATAGTGGCATCAGAATATTTAATTTAAATATTACTAATGATAAAGTTGCATCGTTTGATGTAGAATTTGATAATACTTTTATTACTAAAGTTGACCTTAGAGGTGCTAAAACGATTATAGATTCTGCAAATAAAAAAATAATTGTTACTCTACCTTCTAAATTTTCTAAAAAATACATAGACCCAAATGTGGTTCATAATGGTGCATCTATAGATCCGGAAAATGGAATACCTATAATTATATCCGATAATATGAAATATACGGTTACATCTCCTACAGGTAAAAAACAAGTTTGGGAAGTTATTACGTCACCAGTAGCACCAGTAGAATGCCCATCACAAATATTAGATGCAAGTGAAAAAGCAAAAATAGTAGCCAACGTAATTAACAAAAAAGGTGTTACATATAAATGGTATCACAATGGAAGCATTATTGAAAATGTGACAACTCCAGAAATATTTATTAAAAACCCTAAAGATAACAAGAGGCATAAAATTTATGCAATAGCAGAAAATCAAGCTGGTAAGTTGAAGTGTGCTTGCACAACTGTTCAATGGAAAAAAGATGTAAAAACAAATATATTTGATAATCTAAAGATAAGGTCTGCTTGTAGTTCGGATAATGCAAAGAGTTTTTCAAGTTATTATGGTGTTTATGGTGCAAGTAATTATGCTCACAGTGATTATGATGATTTGAATTCTGAAGATGAAGATATTTGTGTTGTTAATGATGGAAATTATGAGCAAGATTTCAAAATGTATCAAGTAGTTGATATAAGCGAAGAATTTACTGTTGAAGAAGAGGTGCCTGAAAACACAGATTTAACCTGTGATGAATTCAAAAATTTATATTGTGAGAATGGTAGAACAGGAAGTACAGATGTAGATATTTTTGATAAATTGGATAATTCTGAAGATGTTGATGACAAAAATAAACAAGAAGAAACTGAAACAGAAGAAAACGGTGAGACTCAATCATTTGATTCTGATTTGTTAAAGCTTGATGAAAATTTAAATATTTTTGATGAATCTAGTAATCGACAAGATTCTTTGGTAGCTGAAATACCTGAAGATGGAATAAGTTATGATGACTTAGAAAGTGAAAGTTCAGAAATCACTTCAGATATTGAATAAAGGCATATATTTTGTAAATATAAATATATAAAAATGGGCTTGAGACTTTTAAAAGTAATGGGCCCAATTTTTATGAAACTTTTTAAAAAATTTTATTAAATCACTTGACAATAATAGAGAAAAAATGAGTTCATTAATAAAGGTGTGCTTCAATATAAAATTTACTTTGCAGGCAACACAACAGATAATTTTACAATAAACATAATATTTGAAAATTCAGATGAAACCAATATAGATGTAAGTACAATAATAGCTAAATATGTAACATTAAAAAAGAAGATTAAACAACTACAAGAGAAGTAATTAAAAGGTTGAAAATTTCAGATGTCTATATAAACTCAGATTATCTGGTAACAGTAGAAAAGATTCCAAAAATACAACAGTCTATTGAACTAGAATTGAAATTATAATATTATATAAAAGCGTCTTAGTGAAAAGTATATAGAGTCTGATTTGTACATTAGACTTTTTATAAAATAAATAGTATTGCAACATCATTCAACAAGCAACATGGAGCATATTGTATTGATTATGATTTTTTATTAAAAAAATAAAAAATTTTCTTTTTAGGTATTGACAAAAAAATAAAAATATGGTAAACTAAAGGTACTTAAAGATTGTTCCTGTATTTTTAAGCCGATGTGGCGGAATTGGCAGACGCATACGACTCAAAATCGTACGGGAAACCATGTGGGTTCAAGTCCCACCATCGGTACCATTGCGTATGTTATGTATGGCGGCATAGCTCAGTTGGCTAGAGCATTCGGTTCATACCCGAACGGTCGTTGGTTCAAATCCAACTGCCGCTACCAGTGGTTTTTAATAACATCTCTAAAATTAATTAGAGGTGTTATTTTTTCTTTCTATTTGGGCACCTAAACTAGTTAAAGTGTTTTCAATTTTTTCATATCCACGGTCTATGTGTTTTATGTCTAAAATTTCAGTTTGACCTTCGGCAATTAGCCCAGCAATAACTAAAGCTGCTCCACCTCTAAGGTCTGTACATTTTGTTACAGCACCACTTAAATTGTCTACTCCATAAACAATGGCAACTTTTCCTTCAACAGATATTTTAGCTCCGAGTCGGTTTAGCTCGCAAACATGTTTATATCTGTTTTCAAAAATATTTTCTACAAAAATGCTAGTACCTTGAGCAACAGTGCTCATTGCCATTATTGGTGCTTGCACATCTGTTGGGAACCCTGGGTAAGGCATTGTTCTAATTGTAGAAAGATTTTTTAATTTATTGTCATTTTTAATGTTTATGCTGTCTTCATAAATTGAAAGTCTGCACCCAGATTCTTCAAAAATAGGTAATATGCTCCATAAATGCTTAGGATTTATTTTTTTTATTAACGCTTCACCTTGAGTTATTGCTACGGCAGACATGAATGTTGTAGCAGCTATTCTATCAGGTATGACGCTATGCTCACATTCATGTAATTCTGGTACGCCTTCAATATAAATATTGTCACTGCCTGCACCTTTAATTTTAGCACCACAACTAATTAAAAAATTTGCTAGGTCAACTATTTCTGGTTCTCTAGCAGCATTAGTGATTATTGTTTGACCTTTGGCTGTAACAGCTGCTAAAAGTACATTTTCTGTAGCACCAACACTAGGGAACGACAATGTTATTTTATTCCCTTTTAGCTTATTTTTAACTGCACATTTTAAAAATCCATGTTCTTCTTCAAATTTTACGCCTAGTTTTTTAAGAGAAGAAATGTGTAAATCTATAGGTCTTGGACCTAATTCACAACCACCAGGGAATGACAGCTTTGTTTTTTTGCATCTAGCTAACAATGCACCTAAAAATATTATAGATGATCTCATTTCGTGCATAAGAGTTTCAGGTACATCTGAATTTATTACGTTAGATGAATTAACAATAATAGTGGCACCTTCTTTTTTTACTTTGCAGCCAAGATATTCTAAAATTTTTATCGTTGCTTCCACATCAGAAAGTTGAGGGCAATTATGTACTATGGTTTTACCTTTACATAATATTGTGGCTGCTAAAATTGGTAATGCACTGTTTTTTGCTCCGTGTATTGAGATTTCTCCTTGTAATTTATTTCCTCCTTTGATTATTAATTTAGACAAAGTAGTTTCACCTCACAAAAAATACTTTCTGCAAGGTATAATATGATTATTAACTGTGATTTGCTACAGAATATAAAATTGTGTATTTAAAAATTGATTAAGGGGCTAAAAAATGATTAAGTTAGATAACAGACTTAAAGTAATTTACAATATGGTAAGAAATGGAAAAAAAGTAATTGATGTTGGTTCAGACCATGGTTACTTAATAGCTAAGCTGTTGCTAGATGAAAAATGTACGTCTGGTGTGTGCACAGATGTAAATATAAAATGCTTAAGAAAGGCAGAATTGCTACTTGAAAGTTATAATTTAAAAAATAAAATTAAATTTTATAACACAGATGGTCTGAAAAATATTTCTTGTGATGAATGTGATGATGTAGTTATTGCTGGAATGGGCAGTGAACTAATAATAAAAATAATAGATAGATGTAGCTGGCTGAAACAAATCAACGATAAACATTTAATTTTGCAACCTATGTTAAAGCCATGGGTACTTAGAAAATATTTATATGAAAATGGTTTTAAGATTATAAAAGAAGAGCTCACATGTTCAAAAAATTTTTTTTATATAGTTATTAGCGCTAAATATTGTAGTATAAAAAAAGAAGTAAGTGATTTAGAAAAATATATGGGTTTGTTATTAAAAAGTCCAAATGAATATACTAAACATTACTTTATTATGCTTGCTAAAAAGTTTGACAATATTGCTTTAAATATTCAAAACAATAGTCATGATATTCAAAAATTTAATTATTATAAAAAATTATCAGAAGATTTAAATGATACAATTAAAGAAATTTAGATAAAATATTTTATTAATTAATGTTTTTTATCATGTTTTCAGCAAAAATTCCATAACCTTTCATCGGTTGATTTACAAAAACATGTGTAATAGCTCCAACTATTTTTCCGTTTTGAATTATGGGGCTTCCACTCATGCCTTGAACTATTCCACCGGTTTTACTTATAAGTTTTTTATCTATAATTTTTATAATCATATTTTTACATGGGTTAATATGGTTGTAATTAATTTTTTCTATAATTATGTCAAAATATTGTGGACCTAATTCATTAATTGTAGTTAAAATTTTGGCCGGTCCTTCTTTTATATCTTGCATCATGGCAATCGGCATTTTCTTTTTCGTGTGAATTGAACTGATGTCTGTTATTTTTCCATAAACACCAGTTGTGTTATTTTGGGTTAATAATCCTATATTACTTTCATCGCTGAATGAACCTTTTAATTCACCTGGGTAACCTGATTTGCCTTTATTTATGCCGTCAATTTTGACATTAATTATTTCTCCGCTGAGCAGAGGCATGATTTCTCCAGTGTCTATGTCACATACAGGGTGACCAAGACCACCAAAGTAGCCACCATCTGTGTAAAATGTTAGAGTACCTATGCCGGCAGTGCTGTTTCTTACCCACATGCCGGCTTTATAAGCATTTTGCATAGATGATTTTCTTGGTGTAAGTTTAAATGTGTGCTCAATGTTATTTCTAACTACTTTAATTAAAACATCTTTACCATTTGATTTATTAATAATGTCAACAATATCTTGATTATTATAAACCGGAATATTATCTATAGATAAAATCATATCACCAAGTTTAAGACCGGCATCTTTAGATGGAATAATACCTTTATCGACTTCGCCCATACCAACAACCATTACACCTTTTGTGAACATCTTTATTCCAAACGGTTGCCCACATGGGTAAACTTCAATAGGATCTATTTTAGAGATATCAACTTGTTTAATTGGTAAAATATCATATGCTTTTATTGTTGCTTCACAGCTTTCATTATATTTATAGGCATATTTTTCTTCTTTACATTCTAAATCTTTTTTTAAGAGTGTAAAATTGCTTGCTTGTATGTCATTTTTGATTATATTTTTATTTTTTACTTCTATGGTTATATATTTTTTACCATTGATATTTACATTATTTTCTTTTACTACGTTGTAATGGTTCGGTAACAGTATGTTTAAATAAACTAAGTAAGCTGTTACAGCTAATATATTAGTACTTAAAATTATAGCAAACAGCTTATAGATTTTTTTCATTTATTTGCAGCTCCTTTTAATTTGATATTCTAGATTATTATAAAATTAATTTATAAATATAGTTTGTGCAAATAAATGAATGATTATATAATATTTTATTTTCCAAAATATTTTGCTAATAATAAGGTTCAAAAAATACAATTCTAAAAGTTTGACTAAATTAAGTTTGTTAATATTATATGAATTTTCATGTAAAAAAAGGAGCTGTCGCAAATTGCGGCAGCTCCTATGGTGTGAACGCAAAATAGTGAAGACC
>CAYPLT010000032.1:3538-10669 GCA_964411695.1 uncultured Candidatus Soleaferrea sp. | reverse complement strand
TATGTTGCCACAATATATACTAGAAAAACTAGATTAAATGTTGAAGTATAGGTAAGTAAGAATACTACATATATTACTTTCCACACTTTCAACGGAGTTTTCAACATAGGTTAAGTTAAAACATGTTTAGAATGTTAAAATGGAAATTTATGTGAATTGACATTCAGGTAATTTATATATTATTACATCAAATAAAATATACATTTTTAAGAGGTGAAAAATTAAATTTATGAAAGAATATAAAATATTAATTGTGGATGATGATGTTAATATATGTAAAATATTAAAGATATATTTTGAAAAAGAAAAGTTTAATGTTACTGTAGCTAATGATGGTGGAGAAGCAATGGCTTTATTTAAAAAAATTTCACCAGACATAGTTTTGCTAGATATTATGATGCCACAAATTAGTGGTTTTGAACTTTGTAGATTTATTAGAAAAAAAAGTAACTGCCCTTTAATCATGATATCTGCTAAAGGAGAGGTAATAGATAAAGTTTTAGGGCTTGAATTAGGGGCAGATGATTACATCACTAAACCTTTTGAAGTAAAAGAAGTTGTTGCAAGAGTTAAAGCTGTTTTAAGAAGAGCGAATTCAACTCAAATAGATAACAACGAAATTTATAAAGTTGAATATGATAAGTTGGTAATTGACATAAGAAAGTATGAGCTGTTGGTTAATAATAAAGTTGTAGACATACCTCCTAAAGAAATAGAATTATTATTTTTTTTGGCTAGCAACCCTAATAAAGTTTACACGAGAAACGTTTTATTAGACAAGCTTTGGGGTGAAGAATGTTATGTCGACATAAGAACTGTTGATGTACATATTAAAAGGCTAAGACAAAAATTAGAAGGGGTTTCCGATAAATGGGAACTGAAAACTGTTTGGGGTGTTGGGTACAAATTTGAAACACATTAAATTTTAGGAGAATAAAAATTGAAAAAAAAAATTTTTAAACAATATTTTCTGATTTTTATGAGCTTAGTTTTAATTATTGCCGTTATATTTAGTAGCTTATTCTTTTTCCTCCTTACTAAATATTTTAAGTTAGAAAAGTATCAGTTGCTTTACAATAATGCAGTAAATGCAAGAAATATTGTAGTTGAAAATTACAATAGCAACATGAAAATGTTTGTAAATGTAGATTATATTATGGCAAGGTATAATGTTATTAACAGTTCGATAGATGCAGATGTGTTTTTAACTAATTCTAAAGGTGAAATAGAAATTTATCAGAATAAAAAATTTTATAACAAAAAGTTTACTGTACCTGCTGAAATAATGAACATTGTTTTTCAAAAAGGCATTTACCAGGTTAAAGGCAACCTTGAAGGTGTTTATAAAGATGCGTATTATATAGTTGCTTTGCCTGTTAGTTTAAATAATTATGATTTTAGTGGAGCAGTTTTTGTTGCAACTTCATCGAAAGATGTAGATAAGCTTTTTGGAAATATGGCTAAAATTTTGATAATTAGCTTTATAGTTGTTATGTTAATTTCAACTGCAATCATTTTATTGGTTACTAATAAAATGGTGTTGCCTTTAAAAGAGATGGCTAAGATGGCCAAAGTACTTGCTAAAGGTGACTTTAAAAATAAAGTACTTATTAATCAAGATAATGAAATTGGAGAACTTTCTTTAGAGTTAAATAAAATGGCTGAATCATTAGAACAAATGGAAGATAATAGAAGATATTTTATAGCTAGTGTTTCACATGAACTGAAAACGCCTATGACTATTATAATGGGTTCAATAGAAGCAATTTTAGATGGTTTGGTAGCTACTGAAGACCAAAATGAATATTTACAAGTAATTTTTAATGAAGTAAAACGTCTTTCAAATGTAGTAACTTCTATGGGTAACTTAACTAAAATTGATTCAGGACAGATGCGATTAGAAAGGAATAAAGTTAATATTAACGAAATAATTAGGCAGGTTGTATTTAACTTTGATAAAGCTATTAGTAACAAAAATATTAAAATATATGGACTTAATAATGAAGATATTTTTGTTAAAGCTGATAATGATTTACTTTATCAAGTGATTTATAATTTAATTGAAAATGCTATTAAATTTGTTAATGAGAATGGGTACATTAAAATAAGGTATCAATATTCTGCTGATTTGGTATATGTAGGCATTAAAAATTCTGGAATGGGAATTAATGGTGATGATATCAAACATATTTTTGATAAATTTTATAAAGTTGACGAATCAAGAAGTATGGATAAAAATGGCATGGGGCTTGGTCTTTACATAGTAAAGAAGATTTTAAAATTACATGGTAGTGACATAGAAGTAGAAAGCATACCTAATGAGTATATAGAATTTTTTTTCTGGTTGCCAAAATATGATTGACTAAATTATTAAAAAGTTTTATTATATAATAAAGGAGATTCATATGAAAATTAAAGAATTTAAAAATGAAATTATTAAAAATTTTATGAAGTATAAGTATGTAAATTTTTCAATAATACTCATAACGCTTATAATATGCGTATTCATTATTATGTTTAATGAAACAAAAGATTATAAAAATAATGATGTAAGCAAAAACTTAGAAGATTTGCAAAGTACGTCTGTGACTGACGAAGCAGATGGAGTTTTTTTAGAAAGACCTGATAGAACTAAAGAATATAAAGAAGCATATGCAAAGAATAAAGATACTGTTGGCTGGATATACATACCAGGGACGACTATTGACTGGCCTGTAATGCAAGGCGTAAATAATGATTATTACTTACGGAAGAATGAAGAAAAAGAATATGCTTTTGATGGGTGCATTTTTGGCGATGATGATAGCGTATTTGCTCCATTTAAAATGTTGTCTAATAATTTAGTAATACATGGTCATAATTTAGATGATAACCCTGAGGGCAAAAGATTTGCACAATTGGTAAAATTTCAAAATAAAGAATTTGCAGAAAATACACCATATATATTTTTAACAACAGCAGATAGTCAGTTAGTTTATGAAATATATGCTGTTTTTTTTACAGATGTAAAATTTGGATATAACAGAACCGATTTAGATAAGGATTTGCAACAATTTATGATAAATAGTGCAAAAAAACGTTCTGAATATATTTATGATGTAGATGTTACGGGGCTTGATAAATTAATTACATTATCTACTTGTACTTACAAATATGGTGCATACGGTTCAGTTGGTCAAAAAAATACAAGATTTATAGTTCAAGGTAAGTTGTTAAAAACTAAAGATGTTCTAAAACCTAAAGCGAGCCTTACAAAAAATATGAACCCTGAAGCGCCTCATATAAATTGATTTGTTATTTATTTTGTATAAGGGAGAAAAAATAGTAGTGTTTAAAAAATTATTATCAAAAATTATTGTAATATTATTTGCTGTACTTTTGCTTTATTTTGGTTGCAATAATAATATTTATGAAGATAAAAATTATTGTATAAAATCGGATGATGTAATTGATGTGAATAGTTTCGTAAAGGTACCAGATAAGCGAATTAATCTTTCAGAAATCAGACAAATTAATCAAGATGTTGTAGCTTGGATTACAATACCTGGTACGACTATTGATTCTCCGGTTATGAAATGGATAGTTAATGATAAGAACGGTAAATCTTTATATGATAGAAAAGATCAGTATAAAAATTATGCATTTGAAGGTTCTTTGTATGGTGGAGAATATGTAAACTTTTTGCCGTTTGCTGAGCTTTCAAATAATTTGGTTATATATGGACATAACTTAGATGATAACCCATACGGTAAAAGGTTTGCACAGTTACTGAATTTTAGAAACTTTGAATTTGCAGAAAATACACCATACATTTTTGTTACAACAGAAGATGCACAGTTAGTTTACCAAATTTATGCTGTATTTTTTACAGATTTAGAATTTAAATATCATGTTGTGGGTTGTGATGAGTTTGGACAAAAAGATATTATAAACGGTGCAAAAGAAAGATCTGAGTATATTTATGATGTTGATGTTAGCGGACACGATAAAATCATAACACTGTCAACTTGTACTTACCGTTATGGAAAATATCAATCTGTAGGACAAGAAAACACAAGATTTGTAGTTCAAGGTAAGTTAATAAACTATACTGATCATTTATTTAATAAGGCATCAATTAAAGTTAACCCGAACCCAAAAGAGCCTAATATACCCAATAATTTTTGACAATATTTTAAATGCTAAGGAGATGATATTAATTTGTATTTAAAAAAATGGATTATCAATGAAAGTAATGATTTGTCTAGTAATGATAGTTTAAATGGATTTTCGCAAATTATAAAATCTGTTTTGAAAAATAGAGGTTTTACGAGTTTTGAACAAATTAGTGATTTTTTAAATGTGGATGTATGTGTAGATCCATTCAAACTTAAAGATATGGATAAAGCTGTTGATAGAATTAAAATGGCAATTGATAATGAAGAAAAAATAATTATTTATGGAGATTATGATGTTGATGGTGTAACAAGTACGGTAGTCTTATTTTCATATTTATCTTCAGTAGGGGCAAATGTTGATTTTTACATACCTTTAAGGGATAGCGAAGGTTATGGATTAAATGTAAAAAGCATAAATAAGATAAGTGAAGACTGCCAGTTAATAATTACTGTTGATAATGGTATTACAGCTATTGATGAAATTGATTACGCGAACAATTTGGGTTTAGATGTTGTTGTAACTGACCATCATACGCCATTAGAAACATTGCCTAATGCAATAGCTGTGGTTGACCCACATAGAAAAGATTGTGACAGTGGATGTAAAAATTTAGCGGGCGTAGGTGTTGTGTATAAATTAATTTCTGCTTTATCTGGCAGTGAACAAGAAGTATTGAATGATTATGCCGATATTATTGGATTAGGTACAATAGCAGATGTTGTGCCGTTGCAAGGTGAAAACAGATTCATTGTAAAAAAAGGCTTGCAGAAACTGAAAACTAACCCTAATAAATGCATAAAAAAATTAATGCAAATTTCTAATATCAATTCAAATAAAATTTCTGCTATTGATGTTGCTTATAAAATGGCACCTAAAATCAACTCAGCGTCAAGGCTTGGCAAAGTTATGTTGACGGTAGAAGCTTTATTGAGTAATGATGATGAAAGAATAGACACAATAGTCGCAGAATTAGAAAATATTAATGTAGAACGCAAAAAAATAGAAGAAGGCATAATGAAAGACATCGATCAAATGATTTTAAATGATCCATCCATTCTTGAAGAAGATATTATTATATTAGCGAAAGAAGGGTGGAATCATTCAGTATCTGGTATTAATGCTTCTAAGATTGTAGAAAAATTTAATAAACCATGCATTATTATTACTATAGAAGGTGATTCGTGTAAAGCTTCTGGTAGAAGCGTAGAGGGACTTTCTTTAATTAATGCTATTGATTATTGTAAAGATGATTTATTAAAATATGGAGGACATACAACAGCTGTAGGGTTTACTATAAAAACTGAAAATATTCAAAAATTTTCTAAGCGCATTAAAGAATACATAAGAGGGTTAGATAGATCATTCAATATAAAACAATATCATATAGATTGCCAAATTAATACATGTGACATTACATTAAACAATGTAAAAGATTTAGAGTTATTAGAACCGTATGGTTTTGGCAACAAAGCGCCGATAGTTTTATTAAAAGATTTATTTATAAAAAATATTGTAAGTTTATCTGAAGGTAAATATGTGAAATTAATTGTGGAAGACAGTAAAAAAAGGTATTTTACATTTTTGGATTTTAACAATAAATATAAAGATTTTATTTATTATGTTGGTCAGAAAGTAGATGTCATAATTTCTTTGAAATTAAATAATTTTAAGAATAAAGATAATATTATGTTACTTTTACATGACGTAAGGGCAAGCGATTTTGATCAAGAAGAATATTTTAATGATGTGGAAACTTACAGTAAATTTAAAAATGGCAAACCATTTGATAAAAAAGTGATTAAGAACAACTTACCTGAAAGAAAAGAAGTGGCTATAATTTACAAATATTTAAAAACACTTGAAAATTATTTGTGGTTCACACAACATGATTTAAGAGAATTTTTATTTATAAAATTATCACAATACCAATTTAGTTATATTAAGATATCTGTAATATTAGATATTTTACAAGAATTAAATTTAATATTAATAATTCCAAATGTTAAATTCATTCAAACTAATAAAAAGTTAAGCATAGAAGATGCGCCAACTTATAAAAATATATTGGCATTTACATAAAATTTATTTATAAATTTATTTTTGAGGATTTTATGATGGAGCAGATATTAAGCTATTTAATTAATTGTTTAGAAAGCAATAAAAAGAGACTGGATTTTGATTTAATTAAAAAAGCGTATTACGTATCATACCAAGCGCATAAAGGGCAAAAACGCAAATCGGGCGAAGATTACATAATTCACCCTGTGGAAGTTGCTATAATTTTGGCTAACTACGGCATGGACACAGAGACTATTGTAGCTGGGATTTTGCATGATGTGGTTGAAGATACAGATGTTACTATAGAAGAGATACGGAAAAATTTTAATAATGAAATTGCTAAATTAGTGAATGGGGTAACTAAAATTAGTAAAATTGCATGCGTTACCCAAGAAGACAAAAAAACTGAAAATATTCGTAAAATGATTGTTGCTATGGCTGAAGATATTAGAGTTATAATTATAAAGTTGGCTGATAGATTGCATAACATTAGAACTATAGAATATTTACGTGAACAAAAGAGAAGAGACAAAGCTCTTGAGACAATGGAAATTTATGCTCCTTTAGCACATAGATTGGGTATAAGATCTATAAAAGATCAATTAGAAGATTTGTCGTTAAAACAACTTGACCCTATTGGATACAAAGAAATAGAAGAGTTTTTAAAAATAAAAAAATCAGAAAGAGAAAAAATTGTAGAGCAAATTAAAGATAATATCCAAAACAGGCTTCATTATGAAGAAAATCAAGCACATATTGAGGGTAGAGCCAAAAGTATATATAGTGTCTATAAAAAAGCGTATCAAAAAGGGTACTCTTTTGATGAAATATATGATGTGTATGCTGTTAGAATTATTGTAGATACAGAACATCAGTGTTATGATATGCTGGGAATAATACATGATATGTTTAAGC
>CAYPLT010000032.1:0-3528 GCA_964411695.1 uncultured Candidatus Soleaferrea sp. | reverse complement strand
TCTACACCTAAAACTAATATGTACCAATCTCTTCATACAACGGTTATAGACGATAATGGAATAATTTTTGAGGTGCAGATTAGAACTTGGGATATGCATTACACTGCAGAGTATGGAATAGCGGCTCATTGGAAGTATAAAGCTGGAATAACAAGTAAAGACTCTATGGAAGATAAGCTTGCATGGGTTAAGAAATTATTAGAAAATCAACAAGACGTTTCTGATATTGATGACATCGTGAGAACTATAAAATACGATTTAACCTCTGATGAAGTTTATTTTTTTACGCCTAAAGGTGATGTTAAATGTTTGCCTGTTGGTTCAACTGTGATAGATTTTGCTTATTCAATACATAGCCAAATTGGTGATAAATTAATAGGTGCAAGAGTAGATGGAAAGATTGTACCTATAACATATGAGATACAGACGGGGCAAGTTGTAAAAGTTTTAACAAGTAATAATCCAGATCAAGGACCTAGCAGAGATTGGATTAAAATTGTTAAAACCAGTCAAGCAAAAAATAAAATAAGAAGTTGGTTTAAAAAAGAAAAAAGAGAAGAAAACATAATAACTGGAAAGCAAGAATTTGAAAAAGAGTTAAGACGTAATCGCATATTTTTTAAAGAAGATGAATATGTTGATTTTTTGAATTTAATTATAAAGAAATATCATTATAATACAATTGATGAATTTTTTGCTGCTATTGGGTATGGTGGATTATATATTTCTAAAATTATTACTGGCGTGCGTGATTTATATAACAGAAAATATAAAAGTCAAGAAGATGTAAAAACTTTAGTTACACCTCAAAGAGAATCAAAAAAATTCAAAGCAGGTGTAATTGTTGAAGATTTAGAAGATTGTTTAATTAAGTTTTCAAAATGTTGTAGTCCGTTGCCTGGTGATGATATTGTTGGTTTTGTAACTAAAGGTTATGGAGTTTCTATTCATAGAGCAGATTGTAAGAATGTAGCAGCAATGAAATGCGATAATATTTATGACGATAGATGGGTAAAAGTTAGTTGGGTTCAAAGTGACGATAGTAAAGAAATCTTCAAATGTGGTATTAAAATCATAGCTAACAATGATGATAGGTTGCTGGCAGATATAACCACAATGTTAGCTAATTTTAAAGTGTTAGTTTACAATTTTAATGCTCAAGAATATGGAGATGATATTATTATTGATGTTGTTATTGGTGTTTGCAATTTGTCACAATTAAAGAAAATAAAATCTAAAATTTTGACTATCAAAAGTGTAATAAAAGTTGAACGATAGAATATTTAATTATTTTTTAAGTTTTTAAATTTTAAAATAGTGATTAATTATATAAATTTTGGAAAGAGGTTTAAACGTGGAGTTAGGGAAAAAAGGTAATTTAATTATTATTTCAGGCCCATCAGGAGTTGGAAAGGGCACATTAGTTAAAAAAATTTTACAAGATCTAGATGATGTAATTTTATCTGTGTCTGCTACAACAAGAAAGCCTAGAAATGGAGAAAAAAATGGAAAACATTATTATTTTATTACAGAAGACAATTTTTTAGAAATTGTAAAAAATGATGGATTTTTAGAATATGCGCGGTATAATTCTAATTACTATGGTACGCCTAAAAGTAATATTGAAAATATGATTAATAATGGCAAAAATGTGATTTTAGAAATTGATGTACAAGGTGCTATAGAAATTAAAAATAAATTTAAGCGGTCGATAACTATTTTTATTATGCCACCTTGTATTAATGATTTGTATGAGCGTTTGAGAGGTAGAAATACAGAAACATCTGAAGAAATTGAAAAAAGAATAGCTAGAGCTAAGCAAGAAATATCATTGGCCGAACAATATGACTATATTGTAGTTAATGATTCTATGGTGGATGCTGAGGAAAAGATAAAAAATATTATTTTGAGTGGTAGTTAACTGTTACTTAATTATTAAAGTTAGTTATGAAAAGGGTTGTTGTATGTTAAAGATAATATCAGGGAAGTATAGAGGACATAAAATAAACTTTGATTTTAGAGACACTACTAGACCAACGTCTAGTTTAGTTAAAGAGTCAATATTTAATATTTTGCAATATGATGTTGTAGATTCAGATTTTCTGGATTTGTTTTTTGGCTCTGGTCAAATTGGGTTAGAAGCTTTAAGTAGAGGTGCAAAACATGTAATTTTTGTAGATTATAACCAATATTGTAGAGACTGTTTGTTGAACAATTTGAAAAAGTTAAATATAGATGATGGCTTGGATGTTGTTAATCAAAAAGCTGAATTATATTTAGCTAAATGTGAACGTCAATTTGATATTATTTTTTTAGATCCACCTTACAATATGGGGTTATCTGAGAAAATTTTGTGTTTGATAGTGAAAAATATAAAAAAAAATGGTATAATAGTAGTTGAAACAGAAAAAAATGAGTTATTGAGTGATTCTTATGGAAGTTTACGCATCAATAAAGAATATGTTTATGGTAAAAAAAAGATAACTGTTTATAGAAATTTGAGTTGAGGGAATAGGTTTGCATGAAAACTGCAATTTTGCCAGGAAGTTTTGATCCAGTGACTAACGGTCATTTAGATATTATAAAGCGAGCAAGTTTAATATTTGATGAAGTAATGGTTTTAGTTATGAAAAATCTTAATAAAAAGAGTTTGTTTTCTGTTAAAGAAAGAATAGAAATGTTAGAAATTTCTATTAGCGGGTTAAAAAATGTAACAGTTTCTTTTTGCGATGATTTAATATCCGATTATGTTCGTAATAAGAATGTAGTTGTTATAAAAGGTGTTAGATCATCATCAGATTTTAATTATGAGTATCAAATGGCATTAATTAATAAAAAATTAAATGTTGATTGTGAAACTATGCTTTTACCAGCTAAAAGTGAATATTCAGTAGTAAGTTCAAGTGCGGTTAAGCAAATTTTAAATTTTGGTGGAGATGCATCTTGGATGCTCCCTCAGTGTATAAAAAATGAAGTGTATAAAAAATTTAATATGTAAATATTTAAGAGGTGGAATATGATGAAGATAGACAAATTAATAGATGAATTAGAAGTAATATTAGAAAGAGCTTGGAATGTTCCGTTAACGGGCGGTAAGTGCCTTATTGATGTTTATCAGTTGGAACAAATTTTGAATGAAATTAAAAATAATTTACCGTTAGAAATTCAAAAAGCTAAAGATATAATCAATAAAGAACAAAAAATTATTGAAGGGGCAAGATCTGCAAGTGAGTCTATTATAAGAAAAGCAGAAAATCAGGCTAAAAGCATTATTGATGATCAAGAAATAGTAAAATTTTCTAAAGAAAGAGCAAGAGATATAATTAATTTGGCGCAGCAAAGAGAAAAAGAAATTAAACAAAGTACTTATGATTATGTAGATAACATTGTTTCAGGAGTAGAAACTTCATTAAAAAAGTATCTTGCTAACATTAGAGAGGTTAAGAATATTGTTTATGATAATAAAAATATAAGAGAGAAAGGGTAGGGAATAAAAGTGTGAAGAGGTAGAGAGAGAAGAGAGTAAAA
>CAYPLT010000031.1:0-10724 GCA_964411695.1 uncultured Candidatus Soleaferrea sp. | reverse complement strand
AGTTTATTTTATGTATTATGATGTCTGTATTCTTTATAGCTTCAAACAATATTTTTTGTGCATATGGAGCTTATAAGTTACCTTTTGAATTAAGTTGTAAAGGTTGTTATTTATATAATGTAGATACTCAAACTGTTGTTTATGAAAAGAATAAAGATTTAAAATTAGAACCGGCGTCTTTGGTTAAGATTATGACTGCAGTTGTGGTGTTAGATAAAATTAAAGATATAGATTCAATGACGGCGACGGCTAAAGGGTATATTTTTGATGAACTTTATGGTCAAAATGGCACAGTAGCAGGAATAGTAAAAGGAGAAATTTTGACTATTAGGCAACTTTTGCAGTGCATGTTAAGTCAATCTGCATGTGAAGCGGCTATGATTTTAGCTGATGCTGTTTCTCCAGACAATATTGATGGTTTTGTTGAGATGATGAATTCTAAAGCCAAAGCCTTGGGAGCTAGAAATACACATTTTGTCAATCCTCATGGGCTACATGCAGAAGGGCAGTATACTACAGCATATGATATGTTTTTGATAACTCAGTATGCAATGGGTTTGCCGGCTTTTATGGATATTGTTTCTGCAACTTCTCATTTGGTACCAGCAACTAATAAGAGGGAAGCTTTTTCTGTTTTTTCAACAATCGACCCAATGAAGAAAAGTTCAAAATATTATTATCCGCCAATTAAAGGAATAAAAACCGGCACAGAAGAGTCTGGAAGATCTTTTGTTTCAAGTGCATCAAAAGATGGATTCACATACATTTGTTGTGTTTTGAGTTCACCGTATAAGTATGAAAAAACTAATAAAATCATACCTGGGAACAAGTCTTTTGAAGATTCTGTAAAAATTTATCAATGGGCTTTTGAAAATTTGAAAATTAAAACAATAGTTTCAGAAGACACCCCAATAACAGAAGTGAAGCTAAAATACGTATTTAATAAAGATCATTTAAAAGTTGCTTCAGAAAAAAATGTATCTGCATTGGTACTAAAACAAACTGATGTTTCTAAAATAAAAACCATATATAATTTGCCAGATGAAATAATGGCGCCGGTTAAAAAAGGTGAAATTTTAGGAACAGCAAAACTGGAATTTAATGGTAGCATAATTTCAAAATTTAATTTAGTTGCATATGAAACAGTTGAAAGAAATTGGTTTTTATATTCTGTAGATTTTGTAAAAAAATTGCTAGATTTTGTTGTAATTAAAATTATAACTATAGCTGTTTTAGCGTTTTTATTAATTGTTGCTTTAATTTCTATAGCTAATAAAAGAAGCAGTAAAAAGAGGTTAGCAAAAAATCGTAAAATTCGAAAAAGAAAATATTGATGAAATAAAATGATTTAATTATTAAATAATGCAGTACCTATATGTTTTTACAAAACTAGAAGTTATGTTATGTATTTCGATATTCCACTTTATTAATTAAATACTAATGGTGAATATATATTTAAGAAAGAATTTATTGTTTTTACCAATAGACAATAATGTTAAGAAATTGTATAATATTACAAAAGGAACATTTTGATGAATATTATAAAAATGCAGTTTCATTATTATTGTCTATTGATATTTTGTTTTTTTTACTAGAGTACAAGAATGCTTGGAGACATTAAAGACTTTAATTTTTATATACTTCAAGTATTTATGTGAGTGATGAGATTGGATTTTTTTGCCTAAACTAAGTCTAAAAAAAGTTTTTGGGAAAACTAAAAAATGTATAAAAATGTTGGTGGATGTGAGACATATGTTAGTATTCTATCTTGCCTGTGAGTACATATTACAAAAATAAAAGTGCCAGTAAAATATAAAGATACAATTTGTTGTGGTAAACTTGTAGAAAAGCCATGTATAGCTATGCAAAAAAAGACGAAATGAAATAAAAGGTAATATTTTTTAGGGCTATTTTTTAGAAATGTTATTGTAATACCTGAATAATGAGCCTATTAAGGAGAATTAAAAGGTCATGAAAAATCGATTGTTAATATTTAAGAAAAAGTGGAATGCTGTTTATAACGCGCCAGCAAGAATTATTGTGTTTAGTTTTTTGCTTGTTGTGCTTATCGGGGGGCTATTGCTTTCATTGCCTATAAGTTCAAATAGTGGTACTTCTACTGGTTTCTTGAGTTCGTTGTTTACGGCTGTTAGTGCCGCATGCGTTACAGGACTGTCTTTTTTTGATACATATACTCAATGGAGTTTATTTGGGCAACTAGTAATTTTAGCACTTATACAAATTGGTGGTCTGGGTGTTATTACTATTAGCATATTTTTTTATGTTGTAGCGGGTAAAAAATTAGGGTTAAGAGGTATGCATCTAGCTAAAGAGTCTATAAATGTTTCTGAAACAGAAGGTCTTAATGATTTATTTAAATTCATAGTAAGAATGACGTTTTGTGTAGAGTTTATTGGTGCTATAGTTTTAAGTTTAGTTTTTATAAAAGATTACGGTTTTTTAAAAGGAGGTTATATTTCTATTTTTTTAGCAATATCTTCATTTTGTAATGCAGGTTTTGATGTATTGGGATTTCGTGGACCATTCATAGGGTTAACAGAGTACAATAATAATCCTATTGTTATATATACTGTTGGTTGCTTAATTATTTTAGGAAGTTTGGGGTTTATTGTATGGTATGATATTTTTCATAACAATAAAAAAAGAAAATTTTTGTTTCATACAAAAGTAGTATTAATTATGACATTTATTTTAATTTTTTTTGGCGCAGCTATATTTTTTATGATAGAGTATAATAATGAATTGACATTTAAAAATTTATCTTTATGTGAAAAAATTAATGCAGCATTTTTTCAATCTATTACTTTAAGAACTGCAGGTTTTAGTTCGGTTGATGCTTCAAAATTAAGGCAAAGTACAAAAGCAATAGCATCTATAATAATGTTTGTTGGTGGTGCACCTGGTTCTACAAGTGGGGGTATTAAAGTTACAACATTGGCAGTTTTAATTATGACTGTAATTTGTAATATACAAAATAATCCAGATACGATGATATTTAAGCACAAGGTTGATAAGAAAATTGTTTATAGGTCTATAAGCATGTTTTTTATGTCTATTGTTGTAGTATTTGTTGGAACGGGAATATTGTATTATTCAGTATCACATACTGAATCATTAAGTATAATTGATTTTATGTTTGAAACGATATCAGCTTTTTCTACTGTTGGGCTGTCAGTCGGGGTTACAGCTCAAGTTAATGTTATTGGGGAAATAGCTTTGATGTGTATGATGTTTATGGGAAGAGTCGGTCCAATATCGCTATTACTTTCAGTAGCCATAAAAAATAATGATGTAAGCTATAAAATTTACCCTGAAGGTAGAATAATGGTTACTTAGCTTATTCTAATTAATAAAATTTTAATAAAAACTCATAAATGTATAGTTGTAGGTGATGATTATTGGTGACCAAATTAAGTTCAATTAAAAGTGTTGTAATTACCGCGTTGATGTCAGCGCTCGTGTTTTTGGGCATTTATATTATGAGAATAGAAGTTGTCATTTTAGGTAATCATATAATGGTGCATTTTGGCAATATGTTTTGTTTGTTGGCGGCTATTTTATTTGGGCGTAGATGTGGTGCATTAGCTGGTGCTATTGGAATGAGCCTATTTGACTTAATTAGCGGTAGATTTATTGTTTATGTTCCATTTGTGTTTATTGTAAAATATTTTATGGGGTTTATTTGCGGTAGCGTTAAAAATAAATATAAAGATAGATTTACATTAAATAAAATAAATTTATTGTCAGTTATTTTGGCACTTTTATTTAACATAATTTTTTCACCTATCATATCTTTTTTGATTAAAGTAGTTGTGTATGATTTGAATTTTTATGTGGCATTAATGCAGACGGTCGGAAGTGTTATGAGTACAGTTATTAATGCTTGCTTATCTGGTTCTTTAGCATTAATTTTATTAAAATTTATTGAACCTATAGTTATAAATAAAAAATAAATTGCTAATAGTTTATAATGTTAAAAAATTAATGTGTGTTAAAAATATATTGGTAAATGGGATGATGGGAATTAAAGGGTTACGTAAAATATCGGTGATTTTTTTGTTTGTGTTATGCTTGATTGATTTTGGTAAGTTTTATGCTTTTGGGTTTGAAGATAAAATGTCTGGTGATTTACGAGAAAAAATAAAAATTGTTAATTTAGAAAAAACTATGAGCGGTAATAGTTATCAGCTTAAAAATATGGAAAAATGTGAAGGTTTTTGTATATATAAAGTAAGTAATGTTAGAGATGTAGAAGTTAAGTTTAATAATACGAGTGGAATAACATGGTGTCAAAATGAAGAGAAATATGTGTTTGGACTAAGTGGTGAAGATACAACAAAAAATAGTCGTATCAAATATTTACCACAAAATGAAAAATTTGGTAAATTTCAAAATAATCTATATATTAATGTTGAATCTGATACATGGTGTCAGGGTTATTGGGATGTAGAAAATTTATCTTTTAATGAAATACCCAAAAATGAAATCGATGAATTTAGAAGGTTCATCGGAGACTTGGAAGATTATGGTGTAAATATATATTATTCAACTGCTGAAGACGAAAAATTTATAAAAGTGAAATCTGATGTTGAAATTACACAAAACGATGAAGATGGTACATATAATGTTATATTATCCGTAAAAGATGGTGTAATACCTAAAAAAGCAAAGTATATTAAGGTTGCTGTTAATGAATTACCTTATGTTTGGAATGGTGACGAGACTATCGAGCTTGCTAGGACATCAACTCTTGTTAAAGTTGTAATAAACTCATATTCTGATGAACTTAGTGATAAAGAAAAAGAAATTGAAGAAGAAAGTAAGAAAGAAACTGTACAAGAAAGCAAACTAGATTTTGAAAAATCAATAAAAGTAAAAACAAGAACCAATCAGAAAATTTTGGGAAATTCATTAAAAAATAATGTTACAGAAAAAGAAAATGACACAGTTAGGACTGGCACAAAAGCTGTTAAAGAAATAAAGCAAAAAGTTCGTATTTTGGGCGAATCGGTTGATTCAGTTGATAGCATCAGAGATTTGAAAAAATATAAAAATGAAAATGAAATCTTACAAGAAAAAATAAGAAAGTTAAAACAGAAGTATGATAATCTAGACGATAGATTTAAAAAATATAAAAGAAGGCGCTCACACCTTTTTGATGACGATGAAGATAAAGCAAAAAAAATAAAATCAGATAAAAAATATAAAAATAATGAAAAAGAAGTTGTTGATGATAGTGATGCTGACTTAAAACGTAGAATTAAATCAAAGAATGCTAAAGACGATAATTATAAAGTTAACTTGGATCATGAAGTAAATGATGAAGATTTTAACGATTCAACTTCGGATGAGTGTATAAATTTTAATAATGATGATAAACAGTGGAAAAAATTAAATCAGAAAAAAGCTAGGCGAGACACTACAAAAAAACATAAAAGTAGGCATAATATTGTAGATGAGGAAGACGATTTTAAAATTTTTAATGCCGAAGAAAATAATTATAACGAAGATTTAACAAATAAAGATGATTTAACTTTGGTAAATAAGTCAAGTGATGTTAGCAACATCCAAGAAACGCAAAATGATGAAGAAGATACATATAGTCAAAATCAACAAGAAAAAACAGAAAAAACAATTAGTAAAGTTTATTTATCAAGTTTGTTGCTGGCTTTGAGCACTATTTTTACTTATGATAAATTTGGTTGGTTAAAACGCATGCTTAAATTTTAATTATTTTACTAAAGCATCTATAGGTAATATAGGTGCTTTAGCTATATATACTATAAGTGGGATAAATGAGATTTTTGCACAATAATTTGCAAACAATTGATCGTATAAATATAATATAATACAAGAAAATCACACGATTCAAAATAATGACTTGATGAAAAAAGAAAAATGTGATAAAATAACAAAAGTTAAATTTTAAAATATAAAATTGATTTTAATTACTATATTATATTGCTTGTAGATTCTTGAAAAGGAGTAGATGTAGTGATTGGTAATAAAAATAAAAGTAGTCGGTTTATTCGACGATCTTTAAATTTTTGGATTAATCCATCTAATTGTCAAAATGTGATGTTACAGGCTATTTTTTTGAATTTTATGAATATTGTAAATTTTATTGGTAGGTATGTTTATTTATTGGGTTTGAAGACATTAAACTTGTTTAATATGTTTGCAAAAATAATAAATAAGTATATTTCTTTGTTTACCAATAAGTGTATTGAGTTTGGCACTTATTTGGCAATTACATTTTTATTGATTTTAAAAAAAATAGTAAAAGAAGTTGTTTGTGAAGTTAAGGCACCTTTTGTTAAACTTCATAGTAGTTATAACTTTGTTAAAAAAAGTTATAAAAGCCAATATTTAAAAGGGTTTAGAGCTAAACAACATTTTATTATAGAAAAATTTAAAAGTGGTATAAAAAATAATAAAGCTATAATCAACAGATTTATGAACTATGTTTACCCAACAGTTGGACTGGCTGTTCTATTAACAAGTATTAATGTTGTGAGTAGTTTTGAATATGGGCTTAATGTAAGTTGTTTGGGTAAAAATATAGGTTATATTGAAGATGAATACGTTTTTTTAGATGCTAGTAAGCAAATGAATTCTAGAATTAATTATGTAAAAGACCAAGAACTTATTAATGATGCGCCTGAATTTACATTAGTTAGATTAAAAGATGACAGTAAAGTTATTGACAAAGATGTTGTAGCAGATGAACTTATAAAGGCATCAAATAAAATGATTTGTAAAGCTACAGGCTTGTATATTAATGATGATTTTGTAGGTGCTGTTAAAGATGATAAAGAGTTGAAAAATATAATTAATAGTTATTTAAAGCCATGGAAAGAACAATATGAAAATGCAGATGTTAGTTTTGTTGATGATGTTGTAATGAAACAAGGTTATTATTTAATCAACAGTTTATGTGAAATTTCTAAAATTAATAAAGAAATTAATGCTGAAAAAGAAGAAATGGTTAACTACACTGTTAAAAGTGGAGACACACCGCTAGCTATTGCGGCTGACAATAATGTTCCTTATGAACAATTAAGAGCTCTAAACCCAGGAATTGAAGAAGAATTGAAACCTGGGCAAAAAATTGTGGTTGCTCAAGCAAAACCGCTTTTGAGTGTTAAAGTGGAGAAAGTTGAAACAGTTGAAGAGGAGATACCTTTTAAAATTGAAGAACAGCATGATGCTAATATCGCTAGTACCTATCATAGATCTGTTCAAAAAGGGAAGAATGGCATAGTACAAAAGCAGTATAAAAAAACAATTATTGATGGAGTAGAAACAAGCAATGAAGAGATAGCTGAGAATGTACTTTCTAAACCTGTTTCAGAAATAGTCATAGTAGGAACAAAATCAATTAATTGGCAAATTTATAGTGGTAAAAGGTCAGATTATAAGGGTGGTTTGTTGTACCCGGTAAATGGCGGAAGAATTAGCTGTGGTTGGTATGGTTATAAAGGTCATACTGGTATAGACATATGTGCGCCAAGCGGAGCTTCTATAAAAGCGGCAACATCAGGCAGAGTAGTTTTTGCTGGGTGGAAGGGTAGTTATGGTAATTGTGTTTTAATTGACCATGGCAATGGAGTTTTTACAAGGTATGCCCACAACAGTAGGAATTTAGTGAGTGTTGGAGATTCTGTGGATGCAGGCGAGAAAATTGCAGAAGTCGGTAGAACTGGTAATGCCACAGGGAACCACTGTCATTTTGAAGTCATTTTAAATGGTGTACCTGTTAACCCAGGTAATTATATAGGTAAATAATAATTTATATAAAAAATAATTTTAAAGTATCATAAGATGTTGCCTCCGAAAGATTTTGACTTTTGGGTGTAACATCTTATATAATTACGAGTATATTATTTTATTATCTTTATAAATATTGAGTTTAAAAACATATCTAAGCAAACAAATGAGAATATACAACAAATATTATTTATAAATTGCAAAAAAAATATTCTAAACATAGAAAATGAATTTTTTCAAAAAAAAGTTGCTAGAATTATTGTATTTTTTTTATATGTATGCTATACTTATAGAGTATGACTGCATGTATTTATGCGATGACGCGAGAGGTTGCTGATTTTTATCAGGTAATTTTCGCTAAATGTCTAATTATTAAAATTTTTTAAATTTTGGCTTAGACAATTAAGTGTAAATTTCAATTATGTTTTCTCAATAGTCTTATTATAGAGAAAGTTTATTTATAATTTAAAATTGTAATTAGTTTGCTCGAGTTGTTGTCGGATGTGCTTGTGGGAATAGTTCTAAAATTAATAGAGCTATGTCGTGACGCATCTGTTTTTTTACAATTAAAACACCAGGCAAGGTTTAATTTTATGATTAAAGATTTTAAATAAATATTTTGAGGAAAATGAACTCACAGTCGTTATCCTAATTAAATAATTTTATTAAGGAGGCGGTTAATTAATGGCAGTTCAACAAAAAATGAGGGTTAAGATCAAAGGTTATGATCATGAAGTGGTTGATGTATCAGCTCAAAAAATAGTTGATATTGTTAAGCGTTATGGTACAAAAGTTTCTGGGCCAGTACCATTGCCTACGCATAAAGAAGTCATAACAATTCTTAGATCTGTCCATAAACACAAAGACAGTCGTGAGCAATTTGAAATGAGAACCCACAAAAGATTAATCGATATTATTAAACCATCTGATGAAGTAGTCAAGGCTCTATCTAATTTAGAGTTGCCAGCAGGTGTTGATATCGAAATTATATCTTAACTTTGCGAATAGTAAAGTTAAGAGGGTCATGTTGAGAAGTTTGCTCAACCAATAACCTTAAGGAGGGTAAATATATTTATGGAAAAATGTATTATCGGCAAAAAAGTTGGAATGACACAACTGTTTGATGAACAAGGCAAAATGATTCCAGTAACAGTTATTGAAGCTGGTCCATGCGTAGTTGTTCAGAAAAAAACGATAGATAATGATGGCTATGAAGCTATTCAAATTGGCTTTGGGGATGTAAGAGCGAAATTAGTTAGTAAACCACTTAAAGGTCATTTTGAAAAATCAAACGTAGCATTGAAAAAACATCTAAAAGAGTTTAGGCTTAATAATATTGAAAACATAAATGTAGGAGATATTATAAAAGTTGATGCTTTTGAAGTTGGTGGCAATGTAGACGTAGTTGGCACAAGTAAAGGTAAGGGTTATGCCGGTGCTATTAAAAGGTGGAACTTCCACAGATTAAAAGAATCTCATGGTAGTGGACCGGTTGTTAGACACGCAGGCTCTATGGGTGCATGTAGTGACCCTTCAAGAGTTATGAAAGGCAAGAAATTACCTGGTCATTTGGGTGTAGAACGCGTTACAGTGCAAAATTTAGATATTGTTAAGATTGACGCTGAAAACAATTTAATAGCTTTAAAAGGTGCTGTTCCTGGCCCTAAAGGCGGTTTAGTTTATATAACGGACAGCGTTAAAAAAGCTTAAGAAAGGGGGATATTAAGATGCCAAAAGTTAATGTTTATGATGTAAAAGGCAAAGTTGTGTCTAACATTGAATTATCAGACTCGATATTTGGAATTAAACCTAATAAAGTTGTTATGCATATGGCAGTGGTAAATTACCTTGCTAACCAAAGGCAGGGCACACAGTCAACTCTTACAAGAAGTGAAGTAAGAGGTGGAGGAAGAAAGCCATGGAGGCAAAAAGGTACAGGTAATGCTCGTCAAGGTTCAATAAGAGCTCCACAATGGCGTCATGGTGGTGTCGCCTTGGGACCAAAACCAAGAGATTATAGTTACGCTATAAATAAAAAAGTTAAACGTTTAGCTCTTAAATCTGCTCTTTCAGCCAAGGTGGCAATTGAAAAATTTATTGTTTTAGATAAATTGTCATTAGAAGATTATAAGACAAAACAAATGGTTAAAATACTTTCAAACTTAGGTGTAACAACAAAAGCTTTAATTATTATGGCTGAGCCAGATAATAAAATAAAGAAAAGTGCTGCTAACATTTCAGGGGTAACAACTACTTTGGTTAATACTATTAATGTTTATGACATTCTTAACCATGATAAAATAATTATTGCAAAAGATGCCGTAGACAAAATAGAAGAAATTTATAAAGCTTAATTAACTAAACAAAAAGGAGTTGAAATTAATGAAAACAGCGCATGATATTATTATTAAGCCTATTATTACAGAAGCTTCAATGGCTAATATGGGTTTAAAGAAATATACTTTTAAAGTTGATAGAAATGCCAATAAAATAGAGATTAGCAATGCAATAGAAAAGCTTTTTGGTGTTAAAGTAAGTAAGGTTAACACCATAAACGTTAAAGGAAGAGAAAAAAGAGTAGGAGCTAATAAAGGCTTTACATCTAGTTGGAAGAAAGCTATTGTTACCTTGACTCCTGATTCAAAAGGCATAGAGTTTTTTGAAAGTATGAATTAACAAAACCTTTATAATTTTTATTTTTAGAAAGGAGCGATTTAGTTGGCAATTAAAAGTTATAGTCCTACAACACCTTCAAGACGGCATATGACGGTAACAGATTATTCTAATCTTTCTAAAGTTGAGCCAGAGAAAAAACTTACAGTTATTCTTAAAAAGAATTCAGGAAGAAATAATACTGGCCGTATAACAGTACGTCATCAAGGTGGCGGAAGCAAAAGAAAATACCGCATAATAGACTTTAAAAGAGATAAAGT
>CAYPLT010000030.1:0-10904 GCA_964411695.1 uncultured Candidatus Soleaferrea sp. | reverse complement strand
AAAAAATCGGAAAATGCTACAAAAGAAGCAATTGTAGAAGCTAAAAATGAAATTTTTAAGCTACGAACGGAAACAGAAAAAGAACTTAAAGAACGTAGAACAGATATTCAAAAACAAGAAAATCGGTTGCAAAAAAAAGAAGAAGCACTTGATCAAAAAACAACTACTTTAGAAAAACGAGAAGAGCAAATTAATAATAAATTGCAAGAAGTAGAACTAAAATTACAAGAAGTTGAATTGATACAAAATAAACAAATAGAAAATCTTGAAAAAATTTCCGGTTTATCTTCTCAAAAAGCTAAAGAATATCTTCTTTCTTTGTTAGATCAAGAATTAGTACACGAAAAAGCTGTTAAAATTAATGAATATAAACAGGAATTAAAAGAAGAATCTGAAAATATAGCTAAAAATATAATTTCTCAAGCTATTCAGCGTTATTCTGCAGATCAAGTAGCAGAAAACACAGTTTCTGCTATAGTTTTGCCCAATGACGATATGAAAGGTCGTATTATTGGTCGTGAGGGTAGAAATATACGAGCTATTGAAAAAGTTGTCGGTGTTGACTTAATAATAGATGATACGCCGGAATCAATAACAATTTCTTGTACAGACCCAGTTAAAAGAGAAATAGCCAGATTAACTATGGAAAAACTCATAAATGATGGTAGAATTCATCCAGGCAGAATTGAAGAAATGTTTTATAAAGCTACAAAAGACATTGAATATGAAATTAAATATGCTGGTGAATCTGCTGCATTGAATTTGGGCATAAGTGGGTTTAGTTCAAATCTTATTAAACTATTAGGAAGATTAAAATATAGGACGAGTTATGGGCAAAATGTTTTAATTCATTCAATAGAAGTTGCAAATTTAGCAGGTTTACTTGCAGCTGAAATGGGTGAGGATGTTGCTATTGCTAAACGCGCAGGGTTACTACACGACATAGGTAAGGCTTTAAGCCATGAAATGGAAGGTTCACATGTACAACTTGGCGTAGATGTTGCAAAAAAATACAAAGAGCCAGAAGAAGTTATACATGCAATTGAAGCTCACCATGGTGATGTTGAACCTAAAACAGTAATTGCTTGCTTGGTTCAGTCTGCTGATGCAATTTCTGCAGCAAGACCAGGCGCAAGAAAAGAAAATGTAGAGCATTTTATTAAACGTATTGAAAAACTTGAAAATATTGCTTATTCATTTAAAGGTGTCGACAAAGCTTTTGCAATACACGCAGGTCGAGAAATCAGGGTGATTGTAAATTCTGAGTCTGTCAGTGATGACAAAATGGTTCTATTGGCAAGAGACATTGCTAAACATATTGAAAATAATTTGCGTTACCCAGGGCGTATTAAAGTTAATGTTGTTAGAGAAAACAATGCAATTGAATATGCTAATTAGCATCTACAATATGTTTTATTATTTAGTTTTTTTACAGAAAGGAATATTGTTTTTTATGTTAGAAGGTAAGTATAATTGCAAAGAAAGTGAAGAAAAATGGCAACAATATTGGCTAGATAATAATATTTATAAATTTGATATACATGCAGATAAAATATTTTCAATTGATACTCCTCCACCAACAGTAAGTGGTAAAATTCATATAGGTCATGTTTTTTCTTACACTCAGATTGAAATAATTGCAAGATATATGCGAATGAAAGGTTATAATATATTTTTTCCGTTTGGTTTTGATGATAATGGCTTGCCAACAGAAAGATTGGTAGAAAAAAATATTGGTAAAAAAGCTCATCAGCTTTCTAGAGAAGAATTTAACCGCTGTTGTTTAGAGACTACTGAAGCGTATGAAGCAGAATTTAAAAAATTATTCCAGTCTTTAGGTTTCAGCGCAGATTGGAATTTAATGTATTCTACAATTAGTGAAAAATCTAGAAAAGCTTCTCAAAAATCTTTTTTAGATTTATTAAAAAAAGGTCTAGTTTATCGTACAGAATCTCCTACACTTTGGTGCACAGAATGTAAAACTTCAATTGCACAAGCAGAGCTAGACACAAAAGAAGTTCAAACTAATTTTAATTATATCAATTTTTATGTTCCAGAATTAGATGAATATCTAGAAATAGCAACAACAAGACCAGAACTATTGCCGGGTTGTGTGGCAGTTTTTGTAAACCCTAATGACAAACCAAAAACCAAGTTTATTGGTAAAGATGTTACGGTACCGCTTTTTGACTTTACAGTTAAAATTTTAGCAGATGAAAAAGTAGACCCTGAAAAAGGCACAGGAGCGGTTATGTGTTGCACTTTTGGTGATGTTACAGATGTCAGCTGGTGGAAAGAATATAAACTTCCAATCAAAAATATAATCGATAAAAACGGGCTGATTTCTAAAGATGTAGAAAAATACGGTGGGTTAAAATCAGTTCAAGCTAGAAATTTAATTATTGAAGATTTAAAAAAAGCCGGGTGCTTAAATAAGCAAGAGTCTATTGTTCATCAAGTTGGTGTACATGAAAGATGTGGAACACCTGTAGAATTCAATGTTGCCAAACAATGGTACATAGACGTACTAACCCACAAAGATGAATTTTTAGAAGCAGGCGATAAAATAAATTGGTTCCCTAAAAATATGAAAGGAAGGTACACAGACTGGGTTGAGAACTTACAATGGGACTGGGGAATTTCAAGGCAAAGATATTTTGGCGTTCCATTCCCAATTTGGTATTGTAAAAAATGTGGAACCCCAATAACAGCTAATGAAGAAGATTTACCAGTCAACCCGTTAAGCTCTTCACCTAAAACAACATGTGAGTGTGGTTGCAGTGAATTTGAGCCTGAGTATGATGTTATGGATACATGGGCAACATCTTCAATTTCACCACTTATAAATTTAAACTGGGGCGAAGATGAAGATAGTGAGTTGATGAATAAACTTCTTCCAATGAACCTTCGTCCAAATGCACATGATATTATAAGAACGTGGGATTTTTATACAATAGTTAAAAGTTTGTACAATGTTAATAAATTACCTTGGAATGATGTAATGATATCTGGACATGTAATGGCACAAAAAGGTGAAAAAATCAGCAAAAGAAAAAATAATGCAAATATGGACCCTGAAAATATTGTAAAAAATTATTCTGCTGATGCTGTAAGATATTGGACGGCAAGCGGAAGACTTGGTAACGACATTTTATTTTCAGAAGAAGCATTAAGAAGCGGTAATAAATTTATTAATAAACTCTGGAATGTATGTAAATTTGCCAGTATGCATCTTGAAGATTATGACAAAAATGAAAATGTAAAGCTCTGGTCTATGGACGAGTATATTTTATCTAAAACTTCTAAGATGCTTAGCGAATTTGAAAGTAATTTAGAAAAATATGAAACAGGTCTTGGTTTAATAACATTTGAAAAATTCTTCTGGGAATATTGTGATAACTATATAGAAATTGTTAAGCACAGACTCTACAACCCAGATGTTTATGGCGTAGATGCAAGAAAATCCGGGCAAAAAGCACTTTATTCAACAATTCTTCAAATTTTAAAACTGTCTGCAATCTATATTCCACATATTACAGAAGAAATTTACCAAAGCTTCTTTAAAAATTTTGAAAAAACAATTTCCATTCATTTAACAAACATTTTAGAATTTAAACATGTTTTCAAAACAGATGAGGAATTAATAAAATTTGGCGACACAGTTATAGATATAATTTCTAATACACGAAAATTTAAATCAGAGAAGAACATTTCTTTAAAAGTGCCAATTACAAAAATGACTTTAGAAGTTAGTGATGAACTTTTAGAGTTCATAAACAATGAACAAATTTTAACAGATATTAAAAACACTTCAAATTGTAAAGAAATTGCAATTGAAAAATGTGAGGAAAATTATAAAATTAATGAGATAATAATTGAAGATTAAAATTTTAGTGGAGAATCAGCAAATGCTTAAAACCAAAAAGTTAGTCATCATGGGTATAGCTGTCGCTTTAATGTTAATTATTCCTAAATTAATTATTCCTTTTCCGGTGTTTGGTTTTTCAACAGTTAAAATTGGATTTGGTTTTATAATTACATTTTTGGTAGCTACACAACTAGGACCTCTTAGCGGAGGGCTAGTAGCTGCTATAGCTAATGTGCTTTTTGCTTTTTTATTTCCTGTTAGACCTTACTTTCCGGGTTTTACGTTAACTAGTTTTCTTTCTGGCATAATAGTCGGATATTTAATGAAATTTTTTTCTAAGTTTAGTAAAAATGAAAATTCTCTTTTAGTATGTTTTATATCAATATTACTTGCTAGGTTATTTTCAGCTTTATTAAATACCGTATGGCTGTGGTTAATTTTTTTTAAGACATCATTTATGTTAATTTTGTTTAGTCGTTTAGCTTCAGATGGCCTTACAGCTCTAGTTATTACACCTATATGTTTTGAATTAACTAAATATTTTAAGTATATAATGAAATCAGGTTCTGGTAATTGATGTTAGATGTTTAAATTTACAAAGTAATAAATTTTTGAGGAGGTAATCTATGCCAGATGTAAATACAACTAATATGTCTCAAACAAAAAAAATTGTAATAATGGGTCTATCAGCCGCAATTATGGTGTGTATTGGTAAGTTTAGCATACATATTAATTTGTTTGGATTTACTGCTATAAAAGTCGGTTTTGGGTTTGTAATTACTTTTTTAATATCGACTCAAATAGGTCCTATTTCTGGTGCTTTGGTTACAGCAGTAGCTGATGTAGTTCATTCATTATTATTTCCAATAGGACCATATTTTCCAGGTTTTACTTTAACTAGCTTTTTGTCAGGGCTTTTGGTTGGTTATTTATATAAAGCTCTAATTAAGATTAGTAAAGACAAGGTTACTTTTGTATCTTGTTTAATACCTACAGTTATTACTAAAGTTTTTATTGCTGTTCTTAATACTGTTTGGCTATGGTTGCTATTTTCAAAAACTCCGTTTTTAATTTTGCTAAGTCACAGAGTAGTTATAGATTTTTTAGTTGGTATTATTCTTTCACCAATATGTTTTTATTTAGCCAAATATTCTAAACATATTATTAAATAAAATAATTATTTCATCGTTTATATTTTTAATAAGTTTCAGCAAAAATTGTACCTGATTTGCAGATTAATAAAGAAGTCTTGAAAGGAAGATCAATGTTTAAATACTTTTTTTATTCTAAAGAAAATATTCCCACAGATGTTGGGTTTCAGATGTATGATAAAAGTCATATTCTATGGTTGTGTTTAATTACATGTTTTATTGTTATAATATCTAGTAGATATAAAAATTTGCTTGCAGAAAAACGTGAATGCTTCAAAAAAATATATGGCATAATATTAGTGCTCACAGAAATTGTTTATCAAACAGTACATATTGTTACTCATCAATTTACTATAGATTATTTACCATTACATTTATGTGGCTTAGCCATTTACATATGTTTGTATGATGTGTTTTTCCCATCGGAGTTAATAAAAGAATTTTTTTATTGTTTATATATGCCGGGTGCACTAATGGCTCTTCTTTTTCCAAATTGGACTTGTTTACCTATTTTGAATTTTGCCTGCATAGATAGTTTCATAGTCCACGCAATGTTATTAGCTTACCCAATTATGCTTATACGTTCAGGTGAATTTTTTCCAGATTATAGAAAGTTGCCCAAGTGTAATTTAATTTTATTCGCTATAGTCATTCCAATTTATGGTTTTAATAAAATATTTAACACAAACTTTTTGTTTATCAATTTCCCATCAGAAGGGTCGCCAATGGTAGTGCTTGAAAAATGGCTGGGTAACCCAGGTTACATAGTAGGTGTTTATTGCTTAGTTTTAATTTGTTGGTTTAGTCTTTATCTTCCATTTGTTATTAAAAACATTTACATAGAAAAATATAAAGTAAAAAATATTGATATTTAATTTTTTTGAAACGGTTGTAGACAAATTGTGTCGAATAGTGTATAATAAAAAATAGTTAAAAAATGTAGGAGGAAATATAAGTGATTAATGTTAATGAGCAAGAAGGGACAATAGATTTAGTTGAGATATTTTATCTTCTGCTTTCTAAAATATGGCATATTATTGTAAGTGCTGTTGTTTGTGCACTTGGAGCGTTTATTATAAGTAACTATTTAATAACACCTACCTATCAGTCAAGACTTTCTTTATATGTTTTTAATGGCGAATCTCATAGTAAAGAAGCTAATAATAATGATTTAATAATGGCTCAAAGGTTGGTTAATAGCTATATGGCCGTTTTACAGTCCGATAAATTTTTAAACAGTGTCATAAAAGACGTTGGCTTAGACGTTACGCCAGAGGTATTAAGCAAAAATATTAAAATGTCTGCAATGAAAGATACTGAACTTTTTGAAATAATTGTAAGTTCTGCTACACCGAATATGGCGTTTAAAATAGCTAATTCATTTGTTAAACTTGCACCTCAAGGTGTTGAACGCATAGTGCAGACAGGACGCACAGAAATTGTTGATACTCCGCGAATGGCAGAAAAACCATCTGCACCCAACATTTTCAAATATGTTGTATTGGGTGCTATATTGGGTTTATTATTTTCAAGTGGAATGATTATTTTTACAGATATGTTTGATACTAAAATCAAAAGTAAAGAAGATATTATTAATCGTTATTCTGTTCCTATTTTAGGGTCCATACCATTGTGCACGGAGGATAAGAAAAATGCAAAAAACAAGAAATAAATCAAACAAAATTAAAAATTCTGTAATTAATAAAGACAGTGACAGGTTAGAAAAAAATAAAGATTTTGTACGTGCAGAAGGTTTTAATACTTTAAGAAGCAATGTTAGAATTTGTCTTAAAAAAGATGAACGTAATAAAATTTTAGTTACAAGCCCGTGTGCAGGTGATGGTAAAAGTACCTGTTCTTGCAATTTGGCAGTTTCTTTTGCCAACACTGGCAAAAGTGTTTTAATTTTAGATTGTGATATAAGAAAATCAGTTATTCATAAAACCTTTAATTTAAGTAACAAAAAAGGCTTGTCCGATGTGTTGTCACGGTTAGCTGAAGTCGATGAATGTATACAAAAAACTAGATATCAAAATCTTTCTGTTTTGCCTGCAGGTTCAACTGTGCCAAACCCTTCTGAACTTCTTTCTAGCAAAGAGATGCAACTTTTAATTGAAAGTTTAGAAACACAATATGATTATTTAATTTTAGATTCGCCACCAATCAATGTGGTTTCAGACTCTGTACCATTGTTTGCTTGGGTAGATGGTGTAGTTTTGGTAACTCGATATAATAAAACGACCTATAATGATTTACGTGATGCGCTTAATACCATAAAATTTTCAAATGCTAATTTGTTTGGTGTATTTTTTTACGACAAGCCAATTCAGAGTAGAAAAAAATATGGTTATAGTAAATACAGTAAATACAGTAATTATATTGATAATGGATATGATTACGGAAAATAAATAACAAATAAAATAAAAAATGAGATGAAAGAATGGTAGATATTCATACACATATTTTGCCTGGTATTGATGATGGGGCAACTGATAAAGATATTTCTTTGACTTTGTTAAAAATTTTAGAAGATGATGGAGTAAACGATGTAGTTTTAACACCTCATTTTTATTCTGATTCAGAAAATATTGAGCAGTTTATTCAGCGTAGAAATCAAGCATACAGTGAGCTTAAAAGTGTTTATAAAGGCAATATTAACTTACATTTAGGTGCAGAAGTTTATTTAAGCAAATACATTGCTAATTATGATGATTTAACTGAACTTTGTATAGATAAAACAAAATACATATTGGTTGAATGTCCATTTAGCATGGAATTTTCTAGCGATGTTTATGAGATAATAGAAAATTTTATTTATAATCATAGATTAACACCTATTATCGCCCATATAGAACGTTATCATTTTACTAGCTTAAATAAAGATTTATCTTTAATTGAGTCTTTGCGGTCAATAGGATGTTTAATTCAAATCAATGCAGATTCTTTATTGCTGAAAAAAACAAAAAAATTAGTTTTAAAACTAATTGAAAATAATTTAGTAGATTGTATTGGTACAGATACGCATAATTTGACTCATAGACCACCAAATTACATTAAAGCTATAGACGTCATAACAAAAAATTTGGGCGCTGAGTATGCTCAAAATATTAGTACATTTGCTGAGATTACCAAAGTGTTATAAAATATGTCTGTTGAAGTAATACTAAAATATATCAATATAGAAATAAGTCTAGTTTATAAATTGGGCTTATTTTTTTATTTTAGTTTTAACAATGAGAAAGATACATTTGTGAAAATAATGAATCAAAAAGCTACATTTTTAGAGTACACTTCATCAATAAAAATTTGTGTGTTTACTTAGAAAAATAATATAATAAAAAACTGAATAAAATACGGCATAAAATTTATTGATAAAATGCGCTTAGTCAAAAAAGCTTTAAAAAATAATATAAAACAGCTCTCAAAAGTTATACTTATAATAGCGCTTGAGAGCTTTAATTATTGAGTCATGTTTTTTATTACATGTTCATACATATGTTGATTTATCAATAGCCTCTTGCAGGCTATTGATAAAAATATTTGAATGTGATATAATATTCTATAGATTATAGAAATTAAGGTTGAAAGAATGAAGAAGATAGAATCTATGGTTACAAAAAATAGTTTAGAAAATATTATATATTTGCTAAGCTTATTATTTCTTTATGTATTGCATACGTCGTTGAATTTAATTAAAAGTTATCAGTTTGTTCCTGTAGGACTTTTAATAGTTTGCATAGTTATTTCTATGTTTAAAGATGTAGTAATATCTTGTGTTTATGGTTTATTGGCAGGAATTTTGTGTGATATATCGCTGAACTTGCCACTGGGACTAAGTTGTTTGTGCGTAGTTTTTATGTGTGGAATAATCAGCATGTTGACTATTTATTATATAAAAATTAATTTCTTTAGTTTTGTAGCTTTGTCTTTTATTATTATATTTTTGGAACAGGTTATTACTTTAATTTATCAACAGTACTGTGGAATTGTTGATGCAAAGCTGTTACCTGTATTTTTTGGTGGGTTGGTACGGTCTGTAACTTTAGGAGCTTTTCTTTGTCCGCCAATATTTTATTTTTCAAATTATATAAATAATAGATTGTTAAATTATTATGATTATAAAAAAATATACTGATTAATAAGTTTTTATTAATATCTATACGAAGGAAGATAATATGCATCTAAAAAGTTTAGAAAAAAAGCTTTTGAAAATAATTTTTGAAAGTAAAAATCCAATGACTGTGTTAAAGATTAAAAAATGTAAGCCTTTTAAGAATATATCAATTAACAAAATTAATACGGCACTTAACGCTTTAAAAAAACAGTCTTTAGTTCAATCTCGAAACAAAGAATTTTATTTGAATAAAGAAAATTCATATTTAAAATTCGGAATAGTAATTAAGGTTTTTGAAACATTTGGAATAGTTAAAGATGAGAATAATAACGAAATTTTAATTCCTGGGAAGTATATGCTTAACATATTACCTGGGGACAAAGTTTGGGTAAAATTGTTTGAAGACTTTGATGAAGGCTCACCGGAAGGTGAAGTTTTGGCACTAAAAAGTGCAAAAAATTTAATTTATCATGGCAAAATATTAAATATAAATGGTTTTCTTTCATTTGTTTCTTATGAAATTAATTTTGGCTTAAAAATTAAAAATATTAATGATGATTTTTGTAATAAATTAGTTTCTGTAAAAATTGTTCATAGAGGTAGAGACGTAGATGAGCATGTAGCCGTTGTAGAAGATGTGATAGGCAGTGCTTCTAACCCACAAGATTGCTGTAATCTTATTTTAACACAACAAAATGTTCGCCGTAATTTTGACTCTGATGTTTTAAATTTAGCACATAAAGTTGCTTCTCAAAATATTTCTCAAGCTGATTATGAAAAAAGAGAAGATTTGAGGGATAAAATAATCTTTACAATAGATGGTGCAGACAGTAAAGATTTGGATGATGCAATTTCTATTGAAAAATCTGTTAATGGGAGCTGGCAGTTAGGTGTTCATATTGCTGATGTAAGCCACTATGTTGTTCAAGACAGTTTGCTTGATGTAGAGGCCTTTAAAAGAGGTACATCAATTTATTATGCAGACAAAGTAATACCGATGTTGCCTAAAGAAATTTCTAACGGAATTTGTTCATTAAACCCTAACGAAGATAGATTGGCTTTTTCTGTATTTATGTATTTTGATGCAAATGGAAATATGCTTAAGTATGATTTCAAAAAATCTGTCATAAGGTCAAGAGTTAAAGGGGTATATAGTGAAATAAACAGCATTATTGATGGTGTACCTAATAATGAAATAAAAGATAAATATAAAGAAGTAAAAGAGCATATATTATTAATGTTAGAATTATCTGATGTTTTTCATAACAGACGTGATGAACGCTGTAGCTTGAATATTAAAACTCAAGAATGTAAGGTGAAAATTGATGGAGAAAAAGTAAGCATATTGCCCTATGTAAGAGGTAAGTCAGAAGAAATTATTGAAGAGTTTATGCTTAAAGCAAATGAAGCAGCTGCAAAGTTTGCTCAAAAAAATAAATTGCCGTTTATTTACCGTGTTCATGAAAAGCCACCGTCTGAAAAATTAACCTCTCTTTGTAACATTTTAAATACCCTGAATTTGTCAGTGCCAAAAAATGATTCTCAAGCTGAATTGGCTAAAATTCTTAAAGAAGTAGAGGGTACAAAATATGAATATTTAATTAATAACACTGTTCTGAGATGTATGGCAAAAGCTAAATATAGCGCAGAATATAACTCACATTATGGACTTGTTCTAAATGATTATTCACATTTTACATCTCCAATTAGAAGGTACCCTGATTTATTTATACACCGAATTATGAGTGAATATTTAAAACGCAATTCAGAA
>CAYPLT010000029.1:0-11160 GCA_964411695.1 uncultured Candidatus Soleaferrea sp. | reverse complement strand
TTCAGCCACTAATCAACCGCGCTACCAATGTTAAAGCCCAACATATTGATGTATTGCATGCTAATTTAGACCTTGAGCCCGTTCCTTTCAACAAAGGTTTTTACTCTATTGACATTACAATATATTTCAAAATAAAATTATCTGTCATCGAACCATCAATATATCGTCCTACAAAAGTTAATGGTTTAACAATGTGTTCTAAAAAAGTAATTTTGTATGGTGGTGAAGGTAACGTCAAAACATTTTCTTCTTATTGTAGCCAAAATACAAAAATTAATTCACATGATTTAGAAGTTAGAAATTTACCCAAAGCTATAATACAGCTTTCTAAACCTATTACTCTGAATTTGCAATTAATAAGCTTACAAAATAATTGCTGTTTACCAACCCCACACCAACTTAGCATCCCAAAAAACATTGCTGAGATGTTTGAAGGCGAATTTAATTGCTGTATTCCTGAAAAAATAATATACATTAGCATTGGTTTATTTTCTATTATACAACTAGAAAGAAATTCTCAAATTATTGTTCCAATTTATGATTTTTGCATACCTAATAAAGATTGCAATTGCTCTACAGACAGTCCATGTGATTTATTTAAAAAAATACAATTTCCAGCTGAAGAATTTTTTCCTCCGTCAATTGAACAAAACAAAAATATTAACAATTAAAAATAATTTAAAAAGCTTCTGTACTCATTTTTCATTAATGAATCAAGAAGCTTTTTGTTATATAAAATTTATCTGATCTTACCATTTATAAATTCAATGAATTCTTTTTCTGTGCCTTCCGCAAATCCATTTTTATAAACTAAAATACTAGAAGTTTTTGCTAATTTTAGAATTATAAAATTTTTAGTTTCAGATATTTTTTTTATCTGGCTATATTCGAACTCCAGGTGACTTTTACCTTCATCCATTACAATATTTTCATCAAATTTTACGCTGGTTTTTTGAATTTTATTATTGCCTAATACTTTAGAATTCCTCATAAAATTATTTACAACTATAATCTGATCAATTAAAGTTAATACTATAACCATCACACCTACACCTAAACAAATACATCTTGCATATAAATCTTCATAAACAAAAAATGATTCTACAAATAATACCAAAGACAAAATCAAATTAACAATAATTATATTTTTCCTTAAATATTGATACACATATTCTTTATAAAGTTGTTTGTTCATCGTATATTCATTTATAAACATCTAATCACCTCATATTTATTCTTCACTTATAATTGCTTTATGAAAAACTTTTTTACCTTTTTTAATTTTTAAACCTTTTTTTAAATCATTTAATGTAAAAACTTCTTCATGAGATTCTACCAGTTTTTCTTCTACTTTAACTCCACCTTGTTGTATTAGTCTTCTAGCTTCTGATTTACTAGAAACTAAACCACATTTTAACATTAAATCTACAATATTCATTGTTCCATCTGGTAAATCTTCAACAGATAATTTAGTAGTTGGCATATTTTCTTCATTGCCTTTACCAGAAAACAGTGCAACTACAGCTTCTTTAACTTTTTTAGCTTCATCTTCACCGTGAACCAAAGCTGTAAGCTCATAAGCTAAAATCTCTTTCTTTTCATTTATGCGCTCATTACTCCAATTTTCCATCTCTTCAATTTGGTCAATGTCTAAGAATGTAAGCATTCTTATGCACTTCATAACATCAGCATCATCAACATTACGCCAATATTGGTAAAAATCAAACGGTGATGTTTTATTCGGGTCAAGCCACACCGCACCTTTAGCAGTTTTACCCATTTTTTTACCTTCGCTATTGAGCAACAATGTTATTGTCATTGCATATGCATCATTGCCCGTTTTTCTTCTAATTAAGTCTGTACCAGCTAACATATTACTCCATTGGTCATCACCACCAAATTGCATGTTACAACCATAATTGTTATGTAGATAATAAAAGTCATATGCTTGCATGAGCATATAATTAAATTCTAAAAAGCTTAAACCTTTTTCCATACGTTGTTTATAACACTCAGCTCTTAGCATATTATTAACAGAAAAACAGGGACCAATATCTCTAATAAATTCAATATATTTTAAATCAAGCAACCAATCTGCGTTATTAACCATTATAGCTTTTCCTGGCGCAAAACTAATAAATCGTTCCATTTGTTTTTTAAAACATTCGCAATTGTGCTTTATTACTTCTGGCGACATCATTGACCGTAAATCTGTTCTGCCTGAAGGGTCACCTACAAAACCAGTTCCACCACCAATTAAAACGATAGGTTGATTACCGGCCATTTGTAGTCTCTTCATTAAACATAAAGCCATAAAATGCCCTACATGAAGTGAATCTGCTGTTGGATCAAACCCAATATAAAATTTAGCGCCTCCTTTATTTATTAAATCTCTGATCTCTGGCTCATCTGTGACTTGCGCAATAAGACCTCTGGCTTTAAGTTCTTCAAATATTTTCATAACTTTTCATTCCCTTCATTTTATTCTGTTTTTCAAATATAAATTTTTATAATGACTTAACATTTATCAATTAATTCTATAGATACATCATCATTAAAAATTGGTTCATCTATATAAGTTTTAGCAATTTTTCTGCCTCTAACTTCATCTATGATGGTGTACGTTTTAAATCGTATGTCCCCACTATTAAAAATAGAAATATACCTACCATTTGGCGGAGATAAAAAATGATCATAAAAAATTTGCAATAAATATTTTTCTTCATTAAGAGCCGGTAAAAAATCTAATGAAAAATTTTTACCCAAAAGCTCATTAGCTTTTTTTATTTCACCATTTTTAATATGTAACCTAATATTAGACGAACTAATTTTTTCTTCATCTAAGAATTCTGTTTCTATAATATGTAATTCTTTACCATACTCTTCAAGAATTTTTTGTAAATATAAAATATCGCCCTGTCTTTTATGCCCAAACCTAAAATCTGCCCCACACACAACTATGTTAACTCCGAGGTTATTAACAAGATGTTCAATAAAAATTAATGGTGACATATTTTTCACATCATCAAAATCAATAGATATATAATAATCTACATTTAATTTTCTAATAATGCTAGTTTTAACTGAATTTAAAATAATTTTTTCTTTATTCATTCTTAAGTTGTTCTTCATGTTAAAAGACATTACAGCAGAATTATAACCTTTTAACCCACTATATTTTTTAACAGCTTCAATTAATTTAATATGTCCTTTATGTAATCCATCAAACATTCCAATTGTAATTGCCAAATTAGTTAACTTTAAGCCTTCAATTTTTTTTAATACAATCAAAAATTATTCATCATCCTTATTAATTACATATTAATTAAAATAAGACGAGCATCATTTAAATAATTTAAAATAAATTAAATCTTGCTAATGTTTAAATATAGCTCGCCTAATAAAATAATTTATTCAACTGTTACGGATTTTGCTAAATTTCTAGGTTTATCTACATCGCAGTTTTTAACAATAGCCATGTGGTAAGCCAACAATTGCAATGCAGGCGTAATTAAAAGCGGTGAAAAAACATCATCTACATCACCTGGAATTCTAATGATGTTATTTGCTAAACCCTCTTCTAAATTTAAACTAAACGATGTAAAAAATATAGTTTTAGCGCCTCTTGCTTTTATTTCTTTTACATTATTAACCATTTTTTCTAAAAGATTTTTTTGTGTTAATACACAAACAACTGGAATATCTTCTGTAATAAGCGAAATAGTACCATGTTTAAGTTCACCAGCCTGGTAAGACTGACAATTAATATATGAAACTTCTTTTAACTTTAAAGACCCTTCTAAGCATGTACAGTAATCTAACCCTCTGCCTAAAAAAAACATATCTTTTGCATTTTGATGCAAAATAGCTATATTTTTAATATCATCAGAAAATGTTATTACATCTACAATTTTATTAGGTATATCTCTTAGAATTCTAATTTTTTCTTTAGTTTCATCAGTCGTTAACTTGCCATTAATCATCGCTAACTTAAAAGCAAGTAAATACATTACAGCCAATTGAACAGTATATGCTTTGGTGCTTGCTACCGCTATCTCTGGGCCAGCAAAAGTTTTAATAACCTTATCGGCCTCCCTTGCTATTGATGAACCTTCCACATTAACAATTGCTAAAGTAGACATACCTTTAGACTTACCTAACCTTAACGCCGCCAATGTGTCTGCTGTTTCTCCTGACTGTGAAACTACTATTAATAAGTCATCTTTATTTATAATCGGGTCTCTATATCTAAATTCACTTGCAACATCAACTTCAACCGGTATTCTAGCTATGTGCTCAAATAAAAATCTGCCTACCATTCCTGCATGCATAGCCGTTCCACAGGCAATAATAAATATTTTTTTAAACTGCTTCAAATACTCGTCAGAAATACCGTCGTAACTAAAGTTTGGCAAGTCTTCAACTATTCTTGGTTCAATTGTTGAAATCATGGCTTGCGGTTGCTCATTAATTTCTTTTATCATAAAATGCTCATAACCACATTTTTCAACAGCTGTAGCACTCCAATTTGCCACACAAACTTCTTTTTTTATTTCATTTCCGTCTATGTCCATAACTTTAACAGAGTCTTGACTAACTTTCACAATTTCATGCTGCTGTATTTGATAATATTTATTTGTATACTCAAGAACTGGATTCATATCTGAAGCTAAAAAATTTTCCTTATTTCCAAGCGCTACTATAAGAGGACATTCTTTACGAACACCATATATGCTGTCTGGCTCACCTTTAAACATTATGGCCAGTGCATACGCACCTTCTAACCGATTTATTGTTTTAGAAATTGCTTCAACCGGGTCATTATCATAATAATAGTCTAACAATTTAGCAACTACTTCAGAATCTGTTTCTGTTGTGAAAACATAGCCTTTATTTTGTAAATATTCTCTTAAAGACAGATAATTTTCAATAATACCGTTATGAACTATAGAAACCTTAGCTGTAAAATGTGGATGTGCATTACTTTCTGAAGGTTTGCCATGTGTAGCCCATCTAGTATGACCTATGCCAACATGACCTACTAAATCTTCTTTATTTTCATTTACAAGTGCTTCTAAATTTCTAATACGACCTACCGTTTTTATTGTCTTAATTTCATCATTATTAAAAACAGAAATACCCGCCGAATCATAACCTCTGTACTCTAGTTTTTTCAAACCATTTATTATAACACCTGGAGCATCTAACTGCCCTGCATAACCAATTATACCACACATAATCAAACTCTCCTTTTCAATAAAATTAAACTACAATATTAAATAATTTATTTGGAACATAAACTTCTTTTTTAATATTTTTATCACCTATGGCCTGAACAATATTACTGTTTTCATAAACTAATTTTAAAACTTCATCTTTGGCTAAATCTTTAGCTACTGTAACTCTGTCTTTAATTTTTCCATTTACTTGTAAAACTATTTCAACCATAGATTCTTGACATTTAGTTTCATCAAATATTGGCCATTTTTGATCTGTTATATGGCCTCCAAAATTACAATTTGACCAAATTTCTTCTGTGATATGAGGTGCAAATGGATTTAACAATATTAAATAAGTTTTTAATTCTTTATGATTTACACACTTAATATTATTAATTTCGTTCAACAACGACATTAAAGATGCAATTGCGGTATTGAATTTTAAATTTTCAATATCTTCAGTAACTTTTTTTATTGTTTTATGAAAAGATGCTTCTAATTTTTGAGTATAATTTTCACCAGCTATTAAAATTTCAGGTAGTCGCCAAACTTTATCTAAAAATCTCTTACAACCTTTTATAGAATCACAGTTCCATGGTGCAGATTGTTCAAAATCTCCGATAAACATTTCATAAAGCCTCATTGTGTCAGCACCATATTGCTCAATAATTTCATCTGGATTAACAACATTACCTCTAGATTTACTCATTTTTTCACCATTGCCACCTAAAATTAACCCATGGCTTGTTCTTCTAGCATAAGGTTCTGAAGTTGGCACAATACCAATATCATACAAAAACTTATACCAAAATCTAGAATACAACAAATGTAGCGTTGTATGTTCCATACCACCGTTATACCAATCAACAGGAAGCCAATAATTAAGTGCGTCTTTAGAAGCAAGTTCTCTACTGTTATGAGGGTCACAATATCTCAAAAAATACCACGAAGAACCCGCCCATTGTGGCATTGTGTCTGTCTCCCGTTTTGCATCAGCACCACAAATAGGACATTTTACATTAACCCACTCAGCAATGCTTGCTAGTGGTGATTCTCCATCATTTGTTGGCTGATAATTTTCAACTTTAGGTAATTCAAGTGGTAGTTCATCTTCTGGAACTGGCACATAACCGCAATGCTCACAATTTATTATAGGTATAGGTTCTCCCCAATATCTTTGACGCGAAAATATCCAATCTCTTAATTTGAAATTAACTTTGGCATCACCTATTTTATGCTCTTTAAGCCATTCTATCATAATATTTTTAGCTTCTGCAATAGATAACCCATTTAAAAATTCAGAATTTATAATTGTTCCTTCGCCTGTAAAAGCTTCTTTTTCTACATTTCCGCCTAAAACAACTTCTTTAATTGGTATGTTATACTTTTTAGCAAATTCCCAGTCACGCGAATCATGTGCTGGAACTGACATAATGGCACCAGTACCATAACTTGCTAAAACATAATCAGATATGTAAAGTGGTATTTTTTCTCCGTTGACAGGGTTTATGCCTTCTACACCTTCAATTTTTACACCGGTTTTCTCTTTATTTAATTCTTGACGTTCAAAATCTGACTTTTGTGCAGCTTTTTCACAGTATGTGTTTATATCACTCATATTTTTGATATTTGCTACCCATTTCTTTATTAGTTCATGTTCTGGTGCTAACACCATATATGTTACGCCAAATAAAGTATCTGGTCTTGTTGTGTAAACTTCTATTTTATCACCTAAAGTTGTGCCAAATAAAACTTTCGCTCCCTGCGATCTTCCAATCCAATTTTGTTGAGAAATTTTAATTCTTTTTCCATAATCCACTTCTTCTAATCCGTCTAACAATTTTTGAGCGTAGTCTGTAATTTTTAAAATCCACTGGCTTTTAACTTTTCTAATAACTTTACCTGAACATCTTTCACAAACTCCATTAACTACTTCTTCGTTAGCCAAAACAACTTTACAAGAAGTACACCAGTTAACATTCATCTCTTTTTTATAAGCCAACCCGTGTTTAAACAATTGTAAAAAAATCCACTGGGTCCATTTAAAATATTCCGGCGATGTTGTATCTATTTCTCTACTCCAATCAAATGACATACCTAAAGATTTAAGTTGAGATTTAAAATTAGCTATATTTTTTTGAGTTACAATACTTGGGTGAATTTTATTTTTAATAGCAAAATTTTCTGCAGGTAATCCAAAAGCGTCCCAGCCCATAGCATAAAGCACATTAAACCCCTCTAAACGCCTTTTACGCGCTACAATATCTAAAGCTGTATAAGACCGTGGATGACCAACATGCAGACCCTGACCTGATGGATATGGAAACTCAACTAAAGGGTAATATTTAGGCAATGAATAATCATTTTTTGCGGCAAAAACATTATTATATTCCCAATATTTCTGCCATTTATTTTCTATTTCTTTAAAATTATAATTTTTAGGGTCAAAATTCATATCAAATTCCTTTCTTTTAAATAAAATTTATTAAAACAAGAATTAATTATTTGTATTCCATAAATCTTCTAAAGAATATTGGTTTCTAGCCTCTTGTAAAAATATATGAACTATAACATCTCCGTAATCCATTAAAATCCATTTGCAATCTTTATAACCCTCGATTCTTTTAGGTTCAATCCCAATTTTTGAAAGTTCAAAATCTAAATTTTCAGCAAGTGATTTAACTTGTGTAATACTTTTACCGCTTGCTATAACAAAATAATCTGTTATGCTAGTTTTTTCACGAACAAAAATTTCTGCAATTTCTTCTGCTTTTTTATTCTCTAATATTTCTTTAATTTTATTTTTGAAATCTTCAGTCTTCATCATCATAATCTTCTTCATCACTTTCTTTTAATTCTCGTTCATCGTCATAAAAATCTTGTTCATCATCAAGCACTTCATCTTCTAGATACTGCCCATCATATTCAGCATTATCAGCTGAGGTATTAAATTTATTAAAATTATTTTCTTGACTCGTAACATCACTACATGCATCATTTTGCTTACTAAAATTATTAACTTCATCAGGCTCTAAATATTTAACTAATTTTATGTCGTCTTCAGTTAACTTTACTTTACTTGGCACAAAGTATTTATTTAAAATTTCTACAACGTTTTTAACATCTAAAACATAAACAGAATACTTATTGTGCATAACTGGCACACCCTGAAATACAAATGTTTTAATATCATCAACATTTACGTCTTTTAGAGCCTCAGTGTAACGACCAACTTCTTTTCTACCTATATTAGTTTCTATTTGATTATAATACTTATTTAAAAAACCAACATTATTAATATATTTTTCTGTTATCAATTTTTTACCTAGTGCTTTAACAAACTGTTCTTGTGCACTTATTCTTCCAATATCACCTGTTACATAAGACTTTCTATGCCTTACAAAATCAGCTCCAAGCTTACCGTTTAAGTGAACATTTCCAGCTTTTATGATATTATGTGCATCTATTGGAACCTCTTTTTTAAGTTTAATATCTACACCACCTATATCATCTACCATATTTTCAAAAATATCAAGAGTCATAAAAATATATTTATCTATCTTAATTCTAAAAATGTTATTAATTTCGTATGTTAATGTGTCTGCACCTGTTAAACTTTCTTTAGGGCTAGAATAAACTGCATTAATTTTACCGGTGTTGTAATGTTCCCCGATGTATGTATCACGCGGGATCCTTAAAATGTTTATTTTATGTAATTTTTTATTAATGGAAATAACCATTATAACATCTGTATTTTGAAAATTATCAATACCACAAAATAGTATGTTATCATATTCATCATCAAACCTGTCAAAATTCCAAAAATCATTTTCTATGTTATACGCTTCTAATTTAGTAGAAAGCGAATTATTCTTAAGTTGACCGACTCTACGAGCTAACATATAGCTACCAAGAATAGTAGATAATAAAACAATAATTGATAAAAAAACCAAAAATATAAACATAAAAACATTAATACTCTTATTTTTTATTTTAACATCCATTTTTTTCTCCTGTATACAAAAAATTAAACTGCAAACATTTATAATCACTTTACATAAATAATGTTAAAAATTAATTTGATTTTGATAATAATTATAAGCATAAAAAGTATCTGGATGAATTTTTGAAGACTTATTTAATAAATCTCTAATTGTATAAATTAAACCAAATCTTATGCCATCTATTAATGACTTTTCAACCATTTCTCTCATATAACCAGCATCTATAAACTTCCTATCTGCAGAAGTAAAATCTGCCAAATAAATAATTTGTTCAAGTAATGTCATATTAGGTTTTGCAGTTGTATGGTACCTTATTGCTGATATAACATCTTCATCATTAACATGCAAATATTTTTTAACATAGATGGCACCAGAAATAGAATGTAGCAATTTAGATGATACCTTTTGTATATTATCTAAATCAACTCCAGCTTCTTCAATAATTTTCAAATGTTCAGGTACCGATAACGATTTTGTTACATCATGAAGTAACCCTGCCAATTCTGCCTTTTCTACGTCTATTTTATAAATTTCAGCCAAATGTTTTGCTTGGTCCGCCACACAATAAGAATGGTTTAGCCTTTCTGGAGTTAACATTTTTTTTAACACATCGGCATACTTTTTTTTAAAATCCATAAAATTAAATCCTTCTTAGTAATAATTATTTTTAATTATATTAAATCAATCTCTTTTATTAATTCATTAACTATTTCTTTCTCTGGAATCTTCTTAATAATTTCACCTTTTTTAAATAAAACTGCACAGCCATCGCCACCAGCTATGCCAATATCAGCATCTTTAGCTTCACCTGGGCCATTAACTACACAACCCATTATAGCAACTTTAAGATCTTTATTAATATTTTTTAAAGCTTCCTCAACTTCATCAGCTATTTTTATAATATTAATTCTTGTTCTGCCACAAGTAGGACAAGACACAATATTAACTCCACCATTACTTAAGCCAGCATATTTTAAAATTTTTTGAGCCACATAAACTTCTTCAACAGGGTCAGCTGTTAAAGATACTCTGATTGTATCGCCTATACCATCTAAAAGTAAGCTACCTATACCTATACTTGATTTAATTATACCAGAATTTAATGTTCCAGCTTCTGTCACGCCTATGTGCAATGGGTAATTAACTTTTTGAGAAATTAATCGGTATGACGCAACTGTATTGGTAACATCAGAACATTTTAAAGACAAAACAATATTATCAAAATCAAACTTTTCTAAAAGTTTCACATAAAACATTGTACTTTCTACCATGGCCTCCGGCGTACATTTACTATACTTTTTCAGTACATCTTTATGTAAAGACCCACTATTCACACCAATTCTTATAGGAATATTTTTAGATTTGCAAACATCTACAACTTGTTTAACTTTTTCTTCATCCCCAATGTTCCCTGGGTTTATTCTAATTTTATCAGCTCCGTGTAAAACACTTTCTACGGCCAATCTATAATCAAAATGTATATCAGCTACTAAAGGAATATCTACTTTTTCTTTAATAGCTGATATTAGTTTTAGTGCTTCATGATTAGGCACAGCAACCCTGATAATATCACAACCTAATGACTTTAATTTTTTAGCTTGAAGCACATTTTGCTCAATCATATTACTCGGAATATTCAGCATTGACTGCACAGCTATTTTGCTTCTTCCACCTATAGAAATATTACCTATAGAAATCTTTTTTGTGTTTTTTCTTTCCATTATTTACCACTTCATTTCAAAAACTATTTACATTTTATTATATCACAAATTAAGGTTTAATACAACAATTATAGAAAAAAATTTTAATACTTGTATGGCGAATGAAAAGTAAACAAAACAGCTCTCAATTGCTATGTTAACCATAGTTCTTGAGAGCTGTCTTTAGTTTTTTAATCGATAGGTATATGAATTTCTACTACAAACATATTATTTTCA
>CAYPLT010000028.1:0-11300 GCA_964411695.1 uncultured Candidatus Soleaferrea sp. | reverse complement strand
CATCTTTACTTTGAATCATCATTTGCTCCAAAATATTAAATTCACTTTGAGTAAATGACGTAAAACCATCTATATAAATTTTTTGATTTTTAAAAAAATTATTTGATTTTAGCTTTTGATGCACAAGATTCAATATATTACTGTCATCATTATATTTTTCATTAATTTTTTGATGGTAAGCTTTATAAATTTTAAAAATACCTTCTAATTTAGTGGCTAACAAATTATTTTCTATTTTTTCAATACACTGTTTTATGTCATCAAAAGTAACGTTATTACTATTAAAAACAGAAATAACCGAGATGATATCTCTAACAAACATATGATTATCTGTTTGTCTTTTATAAACTTTTAAGTCATCTTTAAGTTCATTTAAAATATTATGTATAATAATGCTAATTTTAACATTATTTAAAGTTTTTTTTGTCAATCCACCATATTCTCTAAAAACCATTTCAGACAATCTTTTAAAACTCAAAACTTCAACATTAAAAGATTGGTTATTTTTTTGATTTATTGATTGAAATTTGCAAAATAATTTTTCTGTCTCAAATGAAAATTGCTCTGGTACTAACACAATAATTTTTTCATCACTTTTTAAATTTTGAAAAATATGATTCCAAATATATGTTGTTTTTCCATAACCAGATCTGCCTTTTATTATATGTAGCATAAAATATTCACCTAAAACACCATAAAATCTTTTTTTAATTAAACATTTATTCGTTATTTTTAGTTTTCTGAAATTTTTTCTTATTTTTAAAATTTCTATTATGCTTTTCAAAAACATCATTTGTAAAACTTTTTTTATGATTTTTTTGTTCTGATTTACTTTCACTTAATTTAACATGTTTTATCTTCTTCTTTTTTAAAATATTCTTTTTATATAAAACAATTTTAGAACCAATAACTTGTACAACTTGAGAAGAAGTATTGTCGGCTAACAAAACAGCTACTTCTTTTTTATCTATAGGGCAACCTTCTATAACTTTAATTTTAATTAATTCTTTATTGTTAAAAGCATCTTTAACTACCTTTATAGTGTCACTTGTAACACCATTTTTACCTATTTGTATAATCGCATCTAAATCATGTGCCTGAGATTTCAATTTTGCTCTTTGCTTACTATCCAATTTTTTCTCTCCTTTTCATAACATATAAATTTTTCTAATTTTTTTCTAAAATCATCTACTGCTTTTCCACGATGACTAATATTATTTTTGTCTAATTCTGTCATTTCTGCAAATGTTTTTTTATCAACTAAAAATATAGGGTCATATCCAAAACCATTACTTCCCTTGGGTTCAAAAGCAACTTCACCTAAACATTGCCCTGACGCTTTTATAATTATTTCACTATCAGGTACCCAAAACGAAGCAATAAAGACTATAGATGAAATAAATTTTGCACTTCTTTCACCATTTTTTGCATTTTTCATTAAACTTAAAACTTTATTAACTCTATCAGCATCACTTGCATTTTCACCTGCAAACCTTGCAGATTTTACACCTGGTTGTCCATTTAAATAATCAATCATCAATCCAGAATCATCTGCTATTGTTGGCAATTTAACTTTATTATAAATATGTCTCGCTTTTATATACGCATTTCCTTCAAATGTATTACCCACTTCTTCAACATCAACATTAATTCCTAAATCTTTAATAGACAATATTTTTATATTAATACTGTCAAATATTTTCCTATATTCAGCAATTTTACCTTGATTATGGCTGGCCACAACTATTTCGTTTATCAATTTTTCACATCCTAAATCTTTATTTTTTTAAACACCCCTATTTATAGCAAAACTACCCCAACTAATGCTAAAATCTTTAAATTCATATTCATTAGAGTGTATTCCATCATCAATAAATATCTTAGAAAAGTTTTCTCCAATTTTAGATAAAATTATTTTTAATTTTTTATCATCATAATAAACATTCATGAAAACTTTTAAAGTAAGTACTTCATGCCTTTGTAAATTTCTAGAAGGTGCAAGAACTCCACTAAAATCAATTTTTTTACCTTTCAATTTTATATTACTAGCTAGTTTACCTCTAAGTGTTGAAATTATATTAACATCAAAACTCACATTTAATTCATCTACCAGCTTTAGTTGTAAATTAATAGTCAACCCTTGATAATTCACCTTAACTTTTGATTTTGATAATAAATTCATAATTTTTTTTACAAAATCAAAATTATCTATCTCTCCGATAGGTGATTTTTCTTCCTCAAAAGATTTTACATCTTTCTCAACATATCTTGCTAAAGTAACGTTTACCCAGCTATCATCTACAACCTCAGGTATTTTTATTTTTTCAGCATATACATCATCATACATTTTTTGTAAACTCTTTTGGATACTGATAAACTGAGAGCCTTTTTTATTATAAACAGAAACCAAAGCATAGTTAATATAAAAACTATCAATTATTCCTAAAGTTTTATTCCAATTATTATTATTTAAAATCTCAATACATTCAAATTTATGAGCCATTTTAAATCATCTCTTTCAATTTAAAAGTAAACAATTAATATATAACTGTCATTAACTAAATTATATCATAAATGAGATTTTAAAGCAAGATAAGCTAGCTTTAACTTTATTCATAATAATAAAAAACAGCTCTTTTTTTAAATTAAGCTATAACTAAAATTAAAGAGAGCAATTCTTATTTTCTATAATAGTTTAACCGAAAAAAGTCATCAGTCTAACCGTCTGAATGACTAAATTTTCCATGTTTTACTACCTCAGTATTATTACATACCCAAATATCTGTGATATTTATGCTTTCTAATATCTAATATTCTTATTTTATTATTTTAACCTGATTAAAAACCACTAAATGAACACTCATCATAACCTTTACCCAATATTTGTGCATAAACTAAAATAGAGTTAACCAACACTATATATGCTTTTTTAGTTACAATCTTCTTGTCAAGTACAATCACTAGACATATTGCTTATTAAGAAACAATTTACAATATATTGAGTTTTTCAATGTCAAATTAAATACTGAATAAATATGTTTTTAAAAACATTTGTCTTGACATTTCAACTAATTTACAATATAATTATCTATTATAGGATGCTTTAAATTAAAGTATTTTTAATCTATAATAATTAATTTTCTTAAATCAATAAAGGTGATTACATTATGAATAAACAAATTATTTTAACTAATGAAGGTTTAAAAAAATTAGAAGACGAACTTCAAGAATTAAAAATTGTAAAAAGAAAGGAAATCGCAGATAAAATTAAAGTTGCACTATCTTTTGGCGATTTATCTGAAAACAGTGAATATGACGAAGCTAAAAACGAACAAGCCTTTGTAGAATCTAGAATAATGCAAATAGAAAATATGCTTAAAAACGTTAAAATATTAGAAGAATCTGACGTTTCAACAGAAAAAGTTTCTATGGGTTGCATTGTTAAATTGCTAGATTTGAAATTTAATGAAGAACTTTCTTACCAAATTGTAAGTTCAGCTGAATCTAACCCAGACCAAGGTCGTATTTCTGATGAATCCCCTATAGGTCGCTCATTACTCAACAGAAAAATAGGAGAAATTATTGATGTAGAAGCTCCTGTAGGAATTTTAAAATTCAAAATACTCGAAATAACAAAATAATAAGATCATAACCTATTATTAAAAAAATTATTAACTTAAATGAAAGGACGCAATAATATGGCGAATAAATCAGATAATACTTTTTCATCATTAGATGTAACCGAAACATCAGACCTTATTGCAATTAGAAAAGATAAATTACAAAATTTACAATCTGCCGGCAAAGACCCTTTTGAAATAAGTAAATACGAAGTAACGCATCTATCTTTAGACATTATTAATAATTTTGAAAATTTTGTCGAAGAAGATGTTGTGTCTATAGCTGGTCGAATAATGTCAAAAAGAGATATGGGTAAAGCTTCTTTTCTTGATTTACATGATTCAAAAGGTAAAATACAAATTTATGTAAAGAAAGACAATATATCCGAAGAAGAATATTTAGATTTCAAAAAATTTGATATTGGTGATATTGTTGGTTTAAAAGGTCATGTATTTAAAACTCATAAAGGTGAAATATCTTTGAGAGCTATGTCAATTACTTTACTTTCTAAATCTCTGTTACCTTTGCCTGAAAAATTTCATGGCTTAAAAGATACCGACTTAAGATACAGACAACGTTATTTAGATTTAATTGTAAATTCTGAGGTTAAAAACACATTTGTAAAACGGTCTCAAATTATAAAAGAGATTAGAAATTTTTTAGATGATCAAGGATTTTTAGAAGTAGAAACACCGGTACTTCAAACAATTCCAGGTGGAGCTGCTGCTAGACCATTTATTACTCATCACAATACATTAAACATTGACATGTATTTAAGAATAGCACTTGAACTCCACCTAAAAAGGTTAATTGTGGGTGGTTTGGATAGGGTTTATGAAATTGGTAGAGTTTTTAGAAATGAAGGCATTTCAGTCAGACATAACCCTGAATTTACATTGTTAGAGCTTTACCAGGCGTATACTGATTATTATGGAATGATGGACTTAACCGAAAATTTGATAAGATTTGTATCTAAAAAAGTGTTAAACACTACAGTAGTTAATTATGGTAACATAACAATAGATTTTAGCGAGCCATTCACAAGAGCCTCGATGCTTGACCTAGTAAAAGAACACAGTGGAGTTGATTTTGAAAATCTAACTCTAGACCAAGCTAAACAAGAAGCCAAAAAACATAATATTGAATTTGAAGAGAGACATTTGAAAGGCGACATATTAAACTTATTTTTTGAAAAATATGTAGAAGAAAAATTAATTCAGCCAACATTTGTTATGAACCACCCAATAGAAATTTCGCCTCTTGCTAAAAAAATTCCATCTAACCCTCAATATACTCAACGTTTTGAGTTATTCATCAACGGCAGAGAACATGCTAATGCTTTTTCTGAGTTAAACGACCCTATCGATCAAAAAGAAAGATTTTTAAATCAAGTTAAATTGCGTAATAATGGCGATGAAGAAGCTAATATGATGGATAGTGATTATATAACTGCTCTTGAATATGGTCTGCCTCCAACTGGAGGTTTAGGTATTGGAATAGACAGGCTTGTTATGTTATTAACCAACAGTCAATCTATAAGAGATGTACTTTTGTTCCCTACAATGAAGAACAAAGATTAATTTTAATATTCTTTATATATTTTTTGTTATATTTATTTTTTTAGCATATAATATTTTTAAGGGTAATAAATTCTGCCCTAAATTACTATAAAAATTTTTATTTTTAATGCGATTAATTTTTATGGTATATTTCTAGCCTTTAACCAATTTATTTAATTTAAATTTTATAGCACAAAATATGAAAGGAGCACAAATCTTAATGAATATTACTGACGTTAGAATCAGAAAAACATACAAAGACTCAAAATTACTGGCTTTAGTTTCTATTACCATAGATGACGCAATTGCCATTCATGATATAAAAATTATTCAAGGGCCAGAAAGAATTTTTGTAGCTATGCCTAGCAGAAAAGAAGAAAATGGCACATATCGCGACATTGTTCACCCTATTGTTGCTTCTGCACGTCAATATATTGAAGATGCCATAATTTCTAAATATAATAAATTTATAGAAGAGTCTGGACAAGAAGATTCTTTATAAAGATGAATTATAAAAATTTTTTCTAAATTTAACAATTCATTTGCCAAGTACAATAAAAATCCCCCGACTAAGCCGGGAGATTTTTATTGTATATTATAATACTACTCTTAACCTTCATGTAACAGTGAATATGATCTATAAATGCATCTGCTTTCAGTAAAGTTACTTCATACTGGTTACAAAGTTTTCTCAATATATGACATATTTTCAGTCTCGTATTCCCACAAAACACTTTTCGTCTGCATTTTTTAATACAATATGAGACCTGCAATTCCACTTTAAGTGTAATAGAATATGTATCTCATTCAATTTCTAATGACCTCCTTTTAATTATTTTTGCAGTTGACAACCGCAAAATTATTATAATTAAGAGGAGATTTTTTCAAAACCTATAGCTATAAACTTTTTTGAACCCCTGGCTTAGCCTGAGGTTTTATAAACATAAAAGTCGCATCCTAAAATGTAACTTATTTTAAATTTATATTATTGTTTATTAAAATATTCTCTAATTTTATTTATAGCTTCATTATATAGAGTAGACTTAAACCGTGGAAAGGATTTTAATAATCTCTTATCATGAGCTGTAAATTTTGCAATTAAATCATGAATTTTATCTTTAAAATTAGCAATCAATCCCTCATCCATAGAAACAGCTGTTTTAACATTACTAATTAATTTTTTAGAAGCTAAAAACTCTTGTAATTCTCTTAATTTATTGTTAAATATTAATAACCTATTAACCGTAATTACTAAATCTACAGTAAAAATTAACGTTATTACAATTGTTACAAATACTAAATATCCATAATCAATTTTATTTATTAAACTCATAACAAATGGGTGAAGTAATTTAATAAGCAAAACAGAAAATAATCCAAAAATAATTGCTCCAAGTAAACATATACGTCCTTTTATGTTAAACTTCATATAACTATAATCCCACCATCTGGCATTAAATAATTTCTCTAGCAACCAAGATGTAAAATATTCTAAAGAACACGTCAAAACAATACCTAAAAAAAATAACACAAATATATTATCAATTTTATCTAAAACAATAATATCTATAACTGCGCCAAATCCATAAACTGGACAATAAGGACCTCTTAAAAAACCTCTATTAATTAATTTTTTTTCTTCTACCGAACAAAGAACTGTTTCATAAAACCAACCAATAAAACTATAAAACATATTTAAAAAACATTTTTGACTTCTCTTCTTTCTTACTTTGTAAAATCAATAATTGATTGTAATTTAACATAAGTATTTCTTCTTTTACAAGTCTCATACACACTACAAATTTTATCAATTAAACAAACAATTATGCTCTCAACATAACGTGGAGGTATTATTGTAAGCGGAAACATGTGCCTTTTTATTATATTTTTTTCTACATCATTAATCTTAAAATCTCTTATTGCATTTTTAAACGCAATATTAGGATGTTTAAAACCATGCCAATTGTGCCAATCATCTCCATCATGCCAATCATACAAAAAATAATCATGTAGCAATGCGCCTCTAACCAAACTTTTGGCATCACATTTAATATTAAAATAATTAATGATATTGAAACTGTAATAAGCTACAGCAACACTATGCCAAAAACAAGATGTTCTACCATGTTGAATAAAGTTATCCGTTCTCTTTAGCTCATCTGTATATAACAAACCTTGTGTGAGAACAATAAATGAATTTTTTAAATTTAAATAATTATTTTTCTTTTTTAAATTCACCACAACAATCTCCTAAAATAAAACTATATATATATTATACTATGGTTAACACTACATTACAATTATTTTATAAAAAATTTCATCGTCAATCAGCTTAATATTGTAAAATATTTTCATTGCAAAATGTAAAAATATTAAAATTATTATATTGTAAATATTTTTACAATATGGTATAATATATTTATTAATGTGATTATTTTTATTTTTAACAAAGGTGATATTTTATGAACAAGAAAATTATTGGTATTTTGTTCGGTGGGGTTTCTACTGAATATGAGATTTCATTGCAATCTGCTTCGTTTATTATTGATTCAATAGATAAAGAAAAATATGATATAAAAACTATAGGAATTTCCAAAAATGGAGATTGGTTTATTTACAGAGGCAACACAGAAAAAATTAAGAATAATTCTTGGTTAAATGAAGCAGACACTCAACCTATAACGCTATCTTTAATGCAAAACCAAAAAGGTTTTTTTACAATAGACAAATATAAAAACAACTTTCAATATGAACCAATAGATGTCTTATTCCCTGTTTTACATGGTAGAAATGGAGAAGACGGCTCTGTTCAAGCTTTATGCAAATTAGCAAACATTCCATTTATAGGCTGTGATCATTCATCTAGTTCAATATGTATTGACAAAGAATTGACACACATAATGTTAGAAAAAGCAGGTATTAAAACATCTCCATATACATCTTTAAAAGAGTATGAATTTTCTCATTCTAATTTTGACGATTTAGAGAAAAAATATAAAACTCAATTGGGTTACCCTATGTTTGTTAAACCTGCAAATGCAGGTTCTTCTGTTGGAGTAAGCAAAGCAAACAATAAAAATGAATTAATTGAATCCATAAAAAAAGCTTTTGAAATAGACAAAAAAATAGTTATAGAAAAATGTATTGTTGGGCAAGAAATTGAATGCGCAGTAATTGGCAATGATGAACCCTTTGCATCGATTTTAGGAGAAATTGCACCAAGTAATGAATTTTATGACTATGATGCAAAATATAATGATGAAAATAGTTTATTATATATACCTGCGAACATTTCTTCTGAAACTTCAAACAAAATTAGGCAAACTGCAATCAAGGCTTTTAAAGCCCTTTCTTGTTCTGGAATGGCAAGAATTGATTTCTTTTTAACAAAAGATAAAGAAATTATTTTAAACGAGCCAAATACAATACCAGGTTTTACCAACATAAGTATGTACCCTAAATTATTAATGAAGAGTGGTTTTGATTCTAAAAAAATAATAAACGATTTAATTTCACTGGCTTTAGAATATTATAACAATAATTTAAAGTATGATAAAATCGTCAACAATAATTAAATATTCAACTTGAAATCAAATTTATAAATAAGAAAAAAGGTGATATTTTGCTTGCTCAAAATATAGGAATATTCGATTCTGGTGTAGGTGGATTAACAATTGTTAAAAATGTTTTGGAATTATTACCTAATGAAAACATCGTCTACCTTGGAGATACAGCAAGAGTACCTTACGGGTCAAGAGATGACAAAACTATTTTAAAATATGGTCTTCAAGACATTAATTTTTTAAAAAACAAAAATACAAAAATTATTGTTGCTGCTTGCGGAACAGTAAGTAGCGTATTCTTTAAAAACAATATGAATGAGCGCTTAAATGAAATTTGCAATTTTATAGAAATTATAGAACCTACTTCTGATTTAGCCGCAAAAACATCTAAAAACAAAAACATAGGCATAATAGGAACAAAAGCAACTATTAACAGCAAATCTTATGAAAGCTACCTTAAAAATATAGATAGCAATATCTCTACCATTTCTCAAGCGTGCCCTTTATTTGTACCTATAGTAGAAGAAGGAATTTTTAAAACCAATCTAGATATAACATACAGAATAATAGATCTATATTTAAATAAATTCAAAAAATCTAATATTGACACTTTGATATTAGGCTGTACACATTACCCATTATTAACCGACTTAATTTCAAATTATTTTGATGATAAAATCAATCTCATCAACCCTGGAGTAGCAACTGCCAAGTTCATCAAAACATATTTAGAAACAAACAATATGCTTAATTCCAAAGGAACAGCTAAAGAATTTTTTGTAACTGACTCCGTTGATGGATTTAAAAATATAGCTATTAATTTTTTAAACTTAGCTGAAATTAACAGCAACATAAGAAATGTGAATTTAACTGAAATTGATAAATAAAAAAGGATTTTAAAATGAACTTCATAATAGAAGGAAAATTTCATTTTAATGATGAGCAAACAGAAATAACTACAGATTGTGAATATGTTTATAGCAAAGACCTAATAAAAATTTCATATAATGAAATTAAAGATATTGGTTTTAATGGCGTGATTACAACAATAAAAGTGTATCCAAATAATAAAGTAATCATTTCACGCCAAAACAATATAAATGCCAATTTAATAATAGAAAAAGATAAACGAAACACCTGTTATTACAAAACTCCGTTTACAACTTTTGCAATTGACATAACCGGTATTTTAGTCAAAAGTCGTTTAATTTCTATCGGCGGAAATTTGCAATTTAGTTATTTGATTGATGCAAATGGATTAAATACAAGCCTAAATAAAGCTAACATTACAATAAAACATAAATAATATTAAAAAGAATAGTAGTATTTTAAGTATTACTTTATTATAAAAGACCGAACTTGATTTTGAAATTTCAAGCTCGGTTTTCTATATACAAAACAAATTGGCTCCCGTATTATGTAATTTAATTTGTTAATTTATTTTAAAGCAAACTGAAATTATCTTTTTATATTCATCATATGTAAGCATTTTATTAAGTACATCTAGTAATTTCTTGGTTGAAAGGTAATTTGGCAAATCAAACTTTTGCTTTATAATTTGTCTTTTTTCTCCGCTTCCAATTTTACCAATTAATCCATCTTCATAAAAATCTTGTTCTGTTATTATTTTTTTATCTTTAAATTTATTTTGTTCTTCATCACATAAAAACACCCCAGCCAATTTAAAATTCTGCAATATCTTAGATTTTTCAATACCTTCAACACCAAGCAGATTTTCCTTAGATGCAACAACTTTTCGTTTCTCTTTGCCAATAATTTGTGGTACATAAACATGTGTAATTTTGCTTTTAGGCAAAAAACCAGAAATAAAATTCCTAATTTTAAAACCCGCTACATCAGAATCTGTTAAAATAATTGCTCCATACCTCTCTGCCAAAGTTTTAATCATCTTCATTTTTTTTTTATCTTTGTAGATTCGAAAGCCCTCTGTTGTAACAACAAAAGCATCAAAAATAGAATCTAATTTTATTTTATCGTACTTACCTTCTACAACTATTACTTGTTTAACTTTAATTTTATCTTTGTATTTCATTTTGCCTCTATCACATTAAAAATTTTAATTAACAATTCTTCTAAAATTAAATAATCTTGCAAACCAGAAGATTTAAGTTTATAATCGGCATCTATTAGCAAATTAATTATATTTTTGATTTGATTCATCGTATACTTATCACTTTCTACAAAAGCTTTATTAATTCTAAATTCTTTGCCCTTATAATCAAAAATTTTCAAAACATCTTCTACTGATTTTTTTTCTAATTTAGCTACCTTAGCTCTATAAAGATCTAAAAAATTCATAGAAATAACAGAAAGAATTAATATTGGTTCTTCTTTGTTATTTATTAAATCAATAAGTAATCTATACGCTTTTTGCTTATCTTTATAATTTATAAATTTAATTAAATCAAAAACTTTTACTTCTAACGTTGGCACAACCAGTAGCTTAATATCATCTTCAGTAATCTCTCTAAATTGGCAAAAAGCAACTAATTTTTCTATTTCTTGAGATATTTTTCCTAAATCATTATTACAATAC